>JAYRQX010000371.1:0-2447 GCA_041910415.1 Acetobacteraceae bacterium
TCGGCGCCCGGCGCGCCGATGCCGAAGCCAGCGGGCTGGGGTGCCTGGTGGTGATTCACGATCTCGCGCTCGCGGCGCAGTTCTGCCACCGGCTCATTCTTCTCGACGAGGGGCGGGTGGCCGCCGATGGGCCGCCGCGCGAGGTGCTCTCCGCGCCGCTGCTTTCGCGCCTGTACGGCACCGCCCTGGAGACGCTGGCGCACCCTGTGACGGGCGTCCCGCTCGTGGTCCACGCGCTCGATGCGAGCGAGGGAGGCGCGCCGTGACCGGCGGTGGCCCCGGCGGCGGCGTCCCGGGCGTGACCTGGGAGGCGGCGGAGGGCTGGCTGCGGGTCGACTCCGAACGGCCGCTGCGGGTGATCGCGACGGCGCCCGCGAACGGCGGCATGAGCAGCGTGCGGTACTTCCTGAGCATCGCCGCTCCGGCGAACCTGGACTGCGATGCGCCCGAAGAGGCCATCGGCGAGGCCGCCCGCGCGCTGGGCATCGACGGGCCCTTCGTGGGCTTCATGACCGCGGTCGATCTGCGCAATGCCGTCAGCGCCACGGCTTCCGACGGCGAACGGCAGGTCACCGTGGTCGCGACGGTGGGGGTGACGAACGCCACGCGGCCGGGCGAGACGCGCTTCGACACGCCAGCGCCGGGGACGGTGAACATCGTCGTGGTCGTCGATGCGGACCTGCCGCCGGTGGCGCTGGCCGAGCTGCTTGCGCTCACGGCCGAGACGAAGGCGCTCACGCTCATCGAAGCGGGCGCGACGGTGGCGGACGGCCGGCCCGCGAGCGGTACGAGCACGGACGCCTACGCCATCGCGTGCACGGGCGAGGGGAGCTTCGAGCGGTACGCCGGGTCCGTATCGCCGGTCGGGTACCTTGTGGGCAGGGCCGTACGCCAGGCGCTCCAGGCGGGGCTGCCGGCGGCACTCGCGCGCACGGCGGAGGCACGGCGATGACCATCGACCTCGCGGCAATCGCGGCGTCCATCCCGGGGCTCGACCTTGAAGCGACGGATGCCGCCCGGCAGCGCCAGGCACGGCTGACGAAGCCCCCCGGGAGCCTCGGGCGGCTGGAAGACCTCGCGATTGCCGTCGCGGGGATGACGGGCACGGAGCGGCCGCATCTTGAGCACGCTGCGGTGGTCGTGGCCGCCGCCGACCATGGTGTGGCGGCGCGCGGAATCTCGGCCTACCCGCGCGAGGTAACGCGGCAGATGGTGCTGAACTTCCTCGCGGGGGGCGCCGCCATCAGCGCGCTCGCCCGAAACGCGGGGGCGCGCGTCATCGTCGCGGACTTCGGCGTCGCGGGGGAGGCGATTTCGCACCCGGACCTGGTGAACGCGCGCCAGGGCGAAGGCACGCACGACTTCCTCGAGGGGCCGGCGATGCTGGCCGAGACGGCGTTGGAGGCGATCGCGGCGGGGATGGCCATCGTCGAACGCGAACGGGTGGCCGGCCTCGACGTGGTCTGCACGGGCGAGATGGGCATCGGCAACACCACCAGCGCGGCGGCGCTGACGGCCGCGTTCATGGGCGCGCCCGCGGCGACCGTCACGGGCCATGGCACGGGCGTCGAAGGCGAGGCCTTCGCCCACAAGGTGCGCGTGGTGGAGGAGGCGCTCGCGCGGCACGTCGAGCCGGGGACGGCGCCGGTCGAGCTGCTCGCGCGGCTCGGGGGGTTGGAAATTGCCGGGCTCACGGGCGTGATCCTGGCGGCGGCGGCGAACCGCGTGCCCGTGGTCCTCGATGGCTACATCACGACGGCGGCGGCGCTCGCGGCGGTGGCCATCGCCCCCGGCGCGCGGAACTTCCTGGTGGCGTCGCACCGTTCGGTCGAGCCGGGGCATCGCGCGGCGCTGACGGCGCTGGGACTTGTGCCTCTGCTGGACCTTGGCCTGCGGCTGGGCGAAGGCAGCGGCGCCGCGGTCGCGCTGCCCATCCTCCGCGGGGCGCTGGCGGCCCACAACGGGATGGCCACCTTTGCCGAAGCCGGGGTGAGCGAGGCGTGAAAGCGATGGAGCCCGCGCGCGAGGCGATGCGGCTGCTGACGGTCATCCCCGTGGGGAGCAGTGCCCAGCCCGCGGCCCCGGCTTCGGCGGTGGGCTGGTACGCGCCCGTGGGGCTCCTGGCCGGGGCATTGCTGGCCCTGGCCGCGTTCGCGGCGTGGGAGGCGTTCCCGCCGATGCTCGCGGCGGTGGCGGTGGCCGCCGCCTGGGCCGCGCTGACGGGGATGCTCCACCTGGACGGGCTCGCGGACACGGCCGATGCCGCCTTCGCGCCGGTGAGCCGCGAACGCCGCCTGGTCATCGCGCGCGACGTGGCGCACGGGACGTTCGCGGTCGTTGCGGTGGCGCTCGTGCTCGCGATCAAGGGCGCGGCGCTCACGGGGATGCCCCGCGATGCGGCCGCGGCCGTGGTGCTGTTCGCGCCGAAGGGCCTTGCCGGTCTCGCA
>JAYRQX010000372.1:0-4376 GCA_041910415.1 Acetobacteraceae bacterium
ATGGCGATGCGGATCGGCGAGACCACGATATTCTGGAACCATTTCACCAGGTCCGCCTCCTTCATCTCGGAAGCGGTGCAGAGCGGCGGGCCGCCATGGTTCAGCACCAGGATATCGACGCCACCCATCTTCGCGACGGCGGCATCGGCCAGCCGGTCCATGTCCTCGCCCTTCCCGACATCGGCCGGGATGCCATGGGCCGCCTGCGCACCCAGCGCCTTCAGCTCGGCCGCCGCCTTGTCGAGCGTCGCCTGCTCGCGCCCGCTGATGGTGACGATGGCGCCCTCCGCCGCGATCGCATCCGCGATCGAGCGCCCGAGGCCCTTCGTGCCACCCATGACCAGCGCGCGCTTGCCCTTCAGACCCAGATCCATGGCGTGACCCCTTTTTGATCGCATTCGAACCGGCGGGACCCTACGCCATCGGCCCAGGCTCGCAAACCGCATGGCGTCCCCCTGGCGGAATGCGCCGCCGCCGCTATGGTGCCGCCCCGTTTGCGCGAGGAAACCCATGCCCAAGCCCGTCGTGCTCGTCACCCGCAAGCTGCCCGAGGCCGTGGAGGCCCGGCTGGCCAGGGAATTCGACGCGCGCCTGAACCCCCAGGACGACCCCTGGTTCACGAGCGGCGCGGAGATCGTCAAGCGCGCGGCCGAGACGAAGGCCGCCGGCATCCTCTGCGCCGCGGGCGATCCGATGAACGCCGAGACCTTTGCCGCCCTGCCCGACAGCGTGAAGGTCGTCTCCACCTTCAGCGTGGGTTTTGATCATATCAACGTCCCCGCCGCGACGGCGCGCGGCATCCTCGTCACGAACACGCCGGAAGTGCTCTCCTTCGCGACCGCCGAGACGGCGATGACGCTGATGCTGATGGCCGCCCGCCGCGCCGGCGAGGGCGAGCGCCTGGTCCGCGCCAACGGCTGGAAGGGCTGGGCGCCGACGCAGCTCATGGGCGTGACGCTGGAGAACAAGAAACTCGGCATCCTGGGCTTCGGCCGCATCGGGCGGGAACTCGCCGACATGGCGCGCGGCTTCCGGATGGAGATCCACTACCACGACATCGCCCGCGCGCCGGCGGCGCTGGAGAAGGGCGCGATCTTCCATGCCGGCGAGGACGACTTCCTGGCCGCCATCGACGTGATCTCCATGCACGTCCCGGGCGGCGACGCCACGCGCCACTGGCTGAACGCGGCGCGGATCGCGAAGATGAAGAAAGGTGTGGTGGTGGTGAATTCCGGTCGCGGCGGCTCGCTGCACGATGAGAGCCTGATCGCCGCGCTGGCATCAGGCCATGTGCGCGCGGCCGGCCTCGACGTCTATGACGGCGAACCCAAGGTGAACCCCGGCTATTTCGCGCTGGAGAATGTCACCCTGCTGCCCCATCTCGGCAGCGCGACGATCGAGACGCGCGACGCCATGGGCTTCCGCTGCATCGAGAATCTCGGCGCCGTGCTGCTGCGCGGCGAGGCGCCGCCGCACCAGGTCCGCTAGAGGTCACCGCGTCATGGAATTCGACTTCGAGAAGATCCCGCACGAACAGGCCTACAAGCTCGTCGTCGCCTCGGTCGTGCCGCGGCCCGTCGCCTGGGTGGTGTCGCAGGACCGGCAGGGCGTGCTGAATGCCGCGCCCTATTCCTTCTTCAACGCCTTTTCCGACAACCCCGTGGTCGTCGCCATCGGCTGCGGCCCGCGCCCGGACAAGGGGAAGAAGGACACGCTGGCGAATATCGAGGCGACGGGCGAGTTCGTGGTGAACCTGGTATCGGCGCCGCTCGCGGAAGCCATGAACATCACCGCCGTGGATTTCGCCCCCGAGGTGAACGAGATCGCCGAAGCCGGCCTGACCACCGCGCCCTCCACACACATAAAAGTGCCGCGCATCGCGGAAAGCCCGGTGGCGCTGGAATGCAGGATCTTCCAGTTCGTCCCCGTGGGCCACCACACCATCGTCATGGGCCGCGTGGTCGCGCTGCATGTGCGGGACGACTGCGTGCTGGACGCATCGAAATTCTATCTCGACACGCCGAGGATGGAACTCGTCGGCCGCATGCATGGCCGCGGATGGTACGCGCGCACGACGGACCGCGTGGAGATCCCGCGCATGAACGTCGCGCAGTGGGAAGAGAAGAAGAAGACCCGCTGATGCCGGGGCGCCGGGTGGTCCTGGGTGGCGCGCTGGCGCTGCCCGTCGCGGCGCGCGCGCAGTCCGGCTTCCCGGACCGCCCGCTGCGGCTGGTCATTCCCTGGCCGCCCGGCGGCACCAACGACATCGTGGGCCGCATGGCGACCGAAGGCATGGCGCAACGGCTCGGCCATCCGATCATCATCGAGAATCGCGGCGGCGCCGGCGGGCTGATCGGCGCCGACCTGGTCGCGAAGGCAGCGCCCGACGGGTACACCATCCTGCTCGGCGGATCGGGCAGCCTGACCATCACGACGCTCGTCAATCCGCGCGTGCCCTTCGATGCCGCGACCGCCTTCGCCCCCATCGGCCTGATCGGCGAGGGCCCGAATGTCATCGTCGTGCACCCGTCGCTGCCCGTGCACAGCCTGCGGGCGCTGCAGGAGTACGCGCGCCGCGCCAACCCACCGCTCGCCTACGCTTCCCCAGGGGTCGCCAGCACCGGCCATGCGGCCGGCGCCATGATCGCGCAGGCGCTCGGCGTCGAGATGGAGCACGTGCCCTATCGCGGCACGGGTCCCGCGCTGACCGACGTGGTCGCCGGCCGCGTGCCGGTCTTCGCCAATGCGCTGGCACCGATGCTGCCGCACATCCAGGAAGGGCGGCTGCGCGCCATCGCCATCGCGGGGGTGCGCCGCAACGCCGCGGCGCCCGACCTGCCCACCACGGCCGAGGCGGGCTTCCCGCAGATTGTCGCGGCCACCTGGTACGGGCTGCTCGGCGTCGCCGGCACGCCGCCCGATCGCATCGCGCGGCTCCATGCCGCGCTGAACGCGACGCTCGCCGACCCCGCCGTCCGCCGCCGCCTCGACGAAGGCGGCATCGACGTGGAGCCGAGCGCCAGCCCCGGGGCCTTCGCGCGCTACTTCACGGAGGACCGCGCCCGCTGGGCGCCGGTGGTGCGCGCGGCGAACATGCGGGCGGACTGACCCGCCCCGGCTTGCGCCCGACCGGCATTGGGGCAGGATGGCGTTCCGGGAAACAAGGAACGTCCGATGATCGCACGCCGCGCCTTGCCGGCTGTCCTTCTGCCGGTGCTCGCGCGCCCCGCCCTGGCGCAGCCGGCCTGGCCGTCCCGCACCATCCGGCTCGTCATTCCCTGGCCGCCGGGCCAGGCGACGGACCTCGCCGGGCGCATCATGGCACAGCGCCTGTCCGAGAAGCTCGGCCAGCAGGTGGTGCCGGAGAACCGGCCCGGCGCCGGCGGCGCCATCGGCACGGACGCGGTCGCGAAGGCGGCGCCGGATGGCTACACGCTGCTCGCCGCCTCCATCGGGCCCATCACCTTCAATCCGCTCGTCAACCGCGTGCCCTATGATGTCGAGCGCGACCTCGCGCCGATCGCCACCTACAACGGCTCGCCCTATTTCCTTGTGGTGAAGCCCGACTTCCCGGCCCAGGACGCGGCATCCTTCATCCGCCTGCTGCGCGACAATCCCGGGCGCTACAGCTACGCCTCCTCCGGCGTCGGCGGGGCGCAGCATGTCATCACGGCGCTGTTCCTCGCGCGCGCCAGGCTCGAATCGCTGCACGTGCCCTTCCAAGGCAGCGGCCCGGCCATGGCCGCGCTGCTCGGCGGCCAGGTTGACTGGGCGATCGACACCCTCGCGGGCGCCGGCGCACTGATCCGCAACGGGCAGTTGCGCCCGCTCGGCGTCACCGCCGCGCGGCGTACGGTGCTGATGCCCGACGTGCCACCGCTGGCCGATGCCATCGGGGACCCGAGCTATGACTACGTCGGCTGGATCGGGCTGATGGCGCCGGCCGGCACGCCGCCGCCCATCGTGCAGCGCGTTGCCACCGAACTCGAAGCCGCGTCGCGCATGAGCGACAACACCGAGCGCCTGGCGGCTATCGGCAGCGAGCCCTTCTTCCGCGGTCCCGACGAATTCCGCGCCATGCTGCGCGCGCAGCGCGAGGCCTTCGGCGCGGTCATCCGGCAACTGGGCATCCGCGCGGAATGAGGCGCCGCGCGCTCCGTGCCGCCCGCGACGACGCCCGGCGGCGACACCCGGTTCATCCACGACGAGATCGCCGACCCTGCACCGCTGGTGCGGGCGGCCAGCATCACACCGCAATAGGGGAAAGATGACCATGACCAAGACCGTCGGCCACCAGCTCGCCGAAAGCCTCGCCGCCCATGACGTGGACATGATCTTCTGCGTCCCCGGCGAGAGCTATCTCGGCCTGACGGACG
>JAYRQX010000373.1:0-4620 GCA_041910415.1 Acetobacteraceae bacterium
GGCGATGCTGGCCGTGCTGCCCAAGGGCACGCCGGTGCTGCCGGTGGGCGGGATCGGCGTCGCCAACATGGCCGCCTGGCGCGCGGCGGGCGCGGTCGGGTTCGGCATCGGCTCCTCGCTCTACCGGCCCGGCGACACGCCCGAAGCCGTGGGTGCGAAGGCCCGCCTCCTGGTCGCCGCCGCATCCGGCGCTTGAAACCGCTGCGAATAAGGTTCACGTAACCGGGAACGAATCACGTCTGGGGAACAACGTCCGATGTCATCCCGCCGCGGCCTTCTGCAGCTTGGCGCGTCCGCCCTCGCCTTGCCCGTCCTTCTCCGCCCCCGGGCGGCGCGCGCGCAGGAGGTGACGCTGCGCCTGCACCACTTCCTGCCCGCCGTCTCCAACGTGCACCGCCATTTCCTGGTGCCCTGGACGCGCAAGATCCAGGAGGAATCGCAAGGCAAGCTGCGCATCCAGATCTTCCCTTCCATGCAGTTGGGCGGCGCGCCGCCGCAGCTCTACGACCAGGCGCGCGACGGGGTCGCCGACATCATCTGGACGCTGCCCGGCAACACCCCCGGCCGCTTCCCGCGCTTCGAGGTGATCGAGCTGCCCTTCATCGCCCACAAGCGCGCCAGCGTGAATGCGCGCGTGACCTGGGAGTTGTTCGACAAGCACATGCGCGGCGAACACCCGGACACCCACATCATCACGGCCTGGGCGCATGATGGCGGGCAGATCCACGCCAAGCGCGAGGTCCGCACCATGGACGACATGCGCGGCCTGAAGCTGCGCTTCCCCACGCGCCAGGCGGGCGAGGCGTTGCGCGCATTGGGCGCGGCCCCCATCGGCCTGCCCGTGCCGCAGGTGCCGGAAGCGCTCAGCCAGGGCGTCATCGATGGCGCCGTGGTGCCGTGGGAGGTCGTGCCTTCGCTCCGCCTGCAGGAGATGGTGCGCTTCCACACGGAAATCCCGGGCAGCCCGACGCTCTACACCGCCACCTTCGTGCTCGCGATGAACAAGGCGAAATACGAGGGGCTGCCCGCCGACCTCAAGCGCGTGCTGGATGCGAATTCCGGCCTGGCCGCGGCGCTGATGGCGGCCCGCGTCTGGGACGAGCAGGGCCCGATCGTCGAGGAGATGGTTCGCCGCCGCGGCAACACCATCCTCTCGATCACCGAGGAAGAGAAGGCGCGCTGGCAGCGCACGACCGATCCGGTGACCCAGGCCTGGATCGCCGCCATGCGCGAACGCAGCATCGACGGCGCCGCGCTGGTCGAGGAGACGCGCGCCCTCGTCGCGCGCTACGGCCAGGGCGTGAGCTGAGCCCGGCGCGTCAGGCGCGGCGATGACGGAACCGCCCGATCCGCCGCGCGGCGCCGTCGCGCGGCTCTGCCTGGCGCTGGCGATGCTGGGCGGGCTTTCCCTTCTCTTCGTCTCGGGCCTGACCACGCTTTCCGTGCTGCTGCGCTGGCTCACCGGGCAGCCCGTGCGCGGGGATGTGGAGATGATCTCGCTCGGCTCCGGCGTCGCCGTGCTGGGCTTCCTCGCCTATGGCACGCTGATGCGGAGCAACATCCTGGTGGACAGCTTCTCGTCGTGGCTGCCCGCACGGGTGAACGCGACCATCGATGCGTTCTGGAGCCTGGTCTGGGCGCTGGCGGCGCTGCTGCTGGCGCGCGGCATGGCGATCGGCGCGATCGAGGCCTTCCACACCCACACGACGACCATCGGCCTGCTCGGCGTGCCGATCTGGTGGGTGATCGCGATCGGCGCCGTCTGCTTGCTCGGCACCGCCGCGGCCGCCGGCTACTGGGCGCTGCGCTTCCTCCGGGGCCACGCCTGATGGCCGAGGAGTTCATCGTCGCCGGCACCGGCTTCGCCGCGCTCCTGCTGCTGATCGCGCTGCGCTGTCCGATCGGGCTCGCCATGCTGCTGGTGGGCTCGGCGGGCTATGTCTGGATCATCGATGCGACGCGGCTGCTCGCCTTCCTCAAGACGCTGCCCTTCAACCATTTCAGCAACTACACGCTCTCGATCATCCCGCTCTTCGTCTTCATGGGCGTGCTCGCCGAACGCGGCGGGCTGGCGCGCGATCTCTTCACCGCGGCCAACGCGGTGATGGGCCACCGGCGCGGCGGCATGGCGATGAGCGTCATCGGCGCCTGCGCGGGCTTCGGCGCGGTCTGCGGCAGTTCGGTCGCGACCACGGCGACCTTCGGCCGCGCCGCCCTGCCGGAGCTCAGGCGCTTCGGCTACGATCCGGGCTTCTCCACCGGCACCATCGCGGTCGGCGGCACGCTCGGCATCCTGATCCCGCCCAGCGTGATCCTGGTCGTCTATGCCATCAGCACCGAGCAGAACATCGCCAAGCTGTTCATGGCGGCGCTGATCCCCGGCATCCTGGCGACGATCCTCTACCTCATCATGATCGCGCTCGTCGTGCGTGCGAAGCCGCATCTCGGCCCCGCCGGCCCGCGCGTGCCGCCGGCCGAGCGGCGGGAGGCGTTCCTGAACGTCATTCCCGTGATGCTGATCGCGATCATCGTCGTGGGCGGCATCTATGGCGGCATCTTCACGCCGACGGAGAGTGCCGCCGTCGGCTGCGCCGCGACGCTGCTGGTGGGCGCGGTCCGCGGCACGCTGAAGGGACGGCAGATCCGCGAGAGCCTGCAGGCGACGGCCGAGACTACGGCGATGATCTTCGTGATCCTGTTCGGCGCCGAGGTCTTCAATGCCTTCCTCGCCTTGTCGCAGGCGCCGGACCTGCTGGCGGTCTGGGTCAGCGAGCAGGGCTTCCCGCCCTATGGCGTGCTCTGCGCCTTCCTGCTCGCCTACATCATCCTCGGCGCGGTGATGGACGAGCTGGCGATGATCCTGCTGACGCTGCCGGTCTTCTTCCCCGTCATCACCGCACTGGATTTCGGGCTGGGCAGCACGGAGGAAGTCGCGATCTGGTTCGGCATCCTGGTGCTGATCGTGGTCGGCATCGGGCTGACGGCGCCGCCGATCGGGCTCAACGTCTTCGTCGTCTCGGGCCTCGCGCGCGACGTGCCGATCGGCGCGACCTACCGCGCGGTGCTGCCCTACCTGGCGATGGATTTCCTGCGCCTCGCGCTCTGCGTCGCCTTCCCGGCGCTGTCGCTCTGGCTGGTGCGCCTGCTGAGCTGAGCTATTCCAGCGCGACTCGGTAGCGCAGAGCGCCGGTGTCCACGAAGCTGACGCGCCATTCGACGGGCTGGTTCGCGAGGTCGCAGGCGACGCGCTCCACGCCGAGCAGCGGCGCGCCCACGGGCAGGTCCAGCAGCGCGGCCTGTTCGGCCGATGCGGTCACGGCGCACAGCGCATCCTCGGCACGCGCGACGCTGACGCCATGATGGCGCTGGTAGTGCACATAGAGTTCGTCCTGCATCTCCTCGCCGACCGGCAGCGAGAAGCCGCGGAAGCGCGCGGCAGGCAGCGCGATGGTCTCGACCACGCGGGCGATGCCGCGCAGCAGGCGCACGCGGCCGATGCGGATCACCGCCGCGCCCTTCCGCAGCCGCAAATGTCGCGTCTCGTCCTCGGCCGCGATGACGCGCCCGAGGCTCAGCACACGGCTCGTGGGCGCGGTCTTGCCGCCCTCCAGATCCGTCAGGTGGAAGAAGTGGAACAGCGCGCGTTCGCTGGTGTGGGTCGCGACGAAGGTGCCGCGGCCCTGGCGGCGCTCCACCACATGGCGGCGGAACAGCGCATCGAGCGCGCGCCGCACCGTGCCCTGGGAGACGCCGAGCTCGGCGGCGAGTTCCATCTCCGAAGGCAGCATGTGCCCGGGCGGCCAGGTGCGGTCCGCGATGCGGTCCGTGACGATCCGCTCCACGCGCGCATAGAGCGGCGCCCGGGCCAGCGCCCCATTCATCCGCGCTTGACCGTGGGCGCGGGCTGGCCCGCGATCACGACGTTCACGCAGGCCGGCTTGCCCGAGGCGAAGGCGCGTTCCAGCGCCGGCGCCAGCTCGGCGGCGCGTTGGACGAACTCGCCATGGCCGCCCAGCGCCTGCACGACGCGATCATAGCGCGTGCCGGGCGCGAGCTCGCAGCCATGGGTGCGGTTGGCGCCGTAGTCCCGCAGCTGGATCTGGTACTCGGCATTCCACCGCGCGTCGTTGCCGACGACCGCCACGACGGCCAGGCCGTGGCGGAAGGCGGTGTCGAATTCCGCCATGTGGAAGCCGAAGGTGCCGTCGCCCATCACGGCCAGCACCTTCCGCCCATCCGCACGCGCGCAGCGCGCGGCGAGCGCGAAGGGAATGCCGGGGCCGATGGCGCCGGCCGCGCCGTTGATGATGCGATCCTTCGCGGTCAGCATCGCCTGCGCCCATTGCCCGATCTCGCCGCCATCGCTGACCAGCACGGCATCGCCGGCCAGATGCGGCCGCAGCGCGTGGCAGAGCGTGGCGGGATGGATGGGGCCGTCAGGCGTGCCGGCCAGCGCGTCCCAGGCGGCGGGGCGGAAAGCGATGGCCGCGGCGATTTCGGCGGCCCAGGCCGCGTTGCCGTGCGGCTGCACCGCGGCGGTCAGCGCCGCCATGGCCGACACCGGATCGGCCTGCGCCGCCAGGATCACGCGCGCGCCCTGCAGCCGCTGCGCGCGGTCCA
>JAYRQX010000374.1:0-3050 GCA_041910415.1 Acetobacteraceae bacterium
ATCGCCTGGCCCGGCGCCACGCCGAGCACCGCGCGGATGCCGGCGACCGCCGCGTCGCGGTAGCGCCCGGGGTTCTCGCTCAGCAGCTTGCGCGTGGAGAGCCGCCCTTCGGGATCACGGGCCACGATGTCCGTGAAGGTGCCGCCGCGATCGATCCAGAACTGCCAGCCCGCCATGTCATGTCCGCACGAGAAGGAATCGCCGCGAGAATGCGGGTCGGAACGCGCCAGGACAAGCCCGCAGGCGCGCCGTCACTCCTCGTTCAGCGCTTCCCGCACCACCGAACGGAATTCGCGCCGGTAGAGCTCGCGCAGCACCAGCAGCACGGCCAGGATCAGCGCCAGGGGATGGAGGATCCAGGCCAGCGCCGCCAGCCCGAAGTAATAGGCCCGCAGCCCCGTGTTGAAATGCCTGGCCGCGCGGTTCGCGACCTTGGCCGCCACCTCGGCCCGCCGCTCGGCCACGCCCTCGGGCGGCCCGGTGGGAATGCCGCCCATGACGATCGAGCAGTAGTTGAACTGCCGGAGCGCCCAGGTCAGCTCGAAGAAGGCACGGACAAAAATCACGAGCAGCAGGGCGATCTTCAGCTCCCACATCGCGGGGTCGGGCGGCGCCGCGAAGGGCAGGCTGCCGAACACGCGGGCGCCGAGTTCCGGGCTCGCCAGCATCGCCACCAGGCCGCCCAGGATGAAGATGGCGGTGTTGGCGAGGAAGGAGGTGGACGACATCAGGTTGCCGATGACCTGCGTGTCCATGATGCGGTTCTCCCGCGTCAGCATGGTCCGCATCCATTGCCGCCGGTGCTCGTCCATGGCCGCGATGACGCTGCGCGCGGTGAATTTCGGATGGCGATCCACCAGCGCCGAATAGCCGAGCCAGGCACCGGCGAAGACGATCAGCGCGATCCAGTCGAGGGCGGTGAGCGGGAGCATGGCAAGGCCTGTCTTATACCAACGGTCGAATGCTTCGACCGTTGGTATTCATCTTTGCATACCCTCAAGCGCCGGGCGCAAACCTCCGGTTTGCTTGGCTCGCCGGACCACCGGCGGCCTCGGCATAGCCGACCGCGAGCGGGCCGCATTCGCGGCCTCGGCCCGAGTCAAAGCCTCGTGCCGCAGTTATTGCACGCTGTCCCTGCCCCCGCGCATCCCCGCTCTGCACCGCCCTGGCGTTGCTGCGCGGCGCCCTGCGGAGGCGCGGCGCGCGGCGGTATCAGCCGGGTTGTGCGGACCAGCAGGCTTCGGCGAGCGATTGCTGCGCCCTGCGGGACGCGCCGACGAACCGGTGCTGCGCGGGATCCCAGGCATAGGGCAGGCGGGCACCCCGGCAGGACGGCCGCCCGGGCAGGCAATAGAGGACATGCAGCGTCGCGCGCCCCCGCCGTGCGGTGACGGCCGGCGTGCCATCCTGGATTTCCGAGAAGATCGCCTGGCGCCGCTCCTGCCCGTCGCGGGCGGTCCAGCGGAGTTCCACCTGGGTCATCACATGCCCGCCGCCCGCGGGCTGGGTCCCGGCGCGCCAGCGGGCCGGGCCGGGCGGAAGGCCGCGAAGGGTTCCTTCCGCGATGGTCAGGCCGGGATCGGACCATTGCAGGCAGTCCGCCCGGGCCTGGCCGGATCCGAACGGCGCCGCCGCCAGGATGAGGAGCGCGCCGGCCAGCGCGCCGACAGGGGGCGCGGACGCCCGATGCGCCACCAAGGACAGCATCGGCGCCCGCGTCCGGCCCGTCAGCCCATCTTCTTCTTCAGGTTCTCGTCCAGCTTGGCCAGGAAGGCCTGGGTGTTGAGCCAGGGCTGGTCCTTGCTGATCAGGATGGCGAGGTCCTTGGTCATGTGGCCGCTCTCGACCGTCTCGACGCAGACCGCTTCGAGCGCGTTGGCGAAATCGACCACGTCCTGCGTGCCGTCGAAGCGGCCGCGATAGGCGAGGCCGCGCGTCCAGGCATAGATGGACGCGATCGGGTTGGTCGAGGTTTCCCGGCCTTTCTGGTGCTCGCGGTAGTGGCGCGTCACCGTGCCGTGCGCGGCCTCGGACTCGACGGTCTTGCCATCAGGGGAGAGGAGCACGCTCGTCATCAGGCCGAGGCTGCCGAAACCCTGGGCCACGATGTCGGACTGCACGTCGCCGTCGTAGTTCTTGCAGGCCCAGACATAGCCGCCTTCCCACTTGAGCGCGCAGGCCACCATGTCGTCGATCAGGCGGTCCTCGTAGGTGAGGCCCGCGGCCTTGTACATGTCGGCGAATTCCGCGTCGAAGATGGCGCGGAAGATGTCCTTGAACTCGCCGTCATAGGCCTTGAGGATCGTGTTCTTGTGGCTGAGATAGACTGGGTAATTGCGCGCGAGGCCGTAGTTCAGGCAGGCGCGGGCGAAGCCGGTGATGGACTTCCGCGTGTTGTGCATGCCCATCAGCACGCCGCCGCCTTCGGGGAAGTTCGTCACTTCCATCGTGATCGGCTCGCCGCCGCCCGCGGGCGTCCAGGTCAGCGTGGCCACGCCGGCGCCGGGGATCTTCGTCTCGGCAGCGCGGTAGATGTCGCCATAGGCATGGCGGCCGACGACGATCGGCTTCGACCAGTGCGGCACCAGGCGGGGGACGTTGCGGCAGATGATCGGCTCGCGGAAGATCGTGCCATCCAGGATGTTGCGGATGGTCCCGTTCGGGGACTTCCACATCTTCTTGAGGCCGAACTCCTTCACGCGCGCCTCGTCCGGCGTGATGGTCGCGCACTTCACGGCGACGCCGTATTTCGCGGTGGCATGCGCGGAATCGACGGTGATCTGGTCGTCGGTCTCGTCGCGCTTCTGGATGCCGAGGTCGTAGTATTTCAGGTCGATATCCAGGTACGGAAGGATCAGCTTGTCCTTGATGAAGCCCCAGATGATGCGGGTCATCTCGTCCCCGTCCATCTCGACGACGGGGGTTTTCACCTTGATCTTGGCCATGCCGGTCCTCTTTGCGCGCCAGGGGCCGGCAGATGCGCCGGTCACGGGAAATGGGGAGCCCGCCCCGGGCGGGCGGCGGGGTTTTGGCACCGGTCGGGGGAAGGG
>JAYRQX010000375.1:0-5308 GCA_041910415.1 Acetobacteraceae bacterium
GCTGGTCAACAATGCCGGCATCAGCATCGCCAAGCCGATCGAGGAGACGACGCCGGCCGACCTCGCCCGTGCAGCGGCGCTGCACATGGTCGCGCCGCTGCAATGCGTGAATGCGGTGCTGCCGGCAATGAAGCGCGCGGGCTTCGGCCGCATCGTCAACATCAGCAGCCGCACCGTGACCGGCCGTGCCAACCGCACGGCCTATGGCATGACCAAGGGCGGGCTGCTGGCCATGACGCGGAGCTGGGCGCTGGAATTCGCGCCCTTCGGCGTCACCGTGAACGCCATCGGTCCCGGCCCGATCGATACCGCGCTCTTCCGTCGCGGGAACAATTTCGACACTCCCGAAGCGCAGCGGAACCTGCGCGCCGTCGCCATGGGACGCTTCGGCACGCCGGAGGAAGTGGCACAGACCATCGCCTTCTTTCTCGATGCGCGGACGAGCTACGTCACCGGCCAGATGCTGCTGGTCGATGGCGGACTGACCCTCGGCGTGCTGCCGGCCTGAAGGGGTACGACGATGCAGGACTACACCCTCGTCACGGGCGGGGCCGGCGGCATCGGCATCGCGCTGATCGAACGGCTCGAAGCCGATGGCCAGAATGTCATCGTCGTGGATCGCGCGGAGCCGCCCTCCAGACCCGGCCGGCTCTTCGAGCGCGTCGACCTCGCGGATGCCGAGGCTGCGCGTGCCACGCTCGAGCGGATCGGCGCCGCGCACCGCATCACCCGTTTGGTGAACAACGCCGCCATCGCCGAGATCCGGCCGGTCGACGAGGAAACGCCGGCGACGCTGCGCCATGCCATGACGACCAACCTGCAGGGGCCGTTGCTCTGCACTCAGGCCGTGCTGCCGGGCATGAAAGCGCGGCGCTGGGGGCGCATCGTCAACCTCGGCAGCCGCGGCGCCTTCGGCAAGGAGAACCGCTTCACCTACAATGCGACCAAGGGCGGCATTCACACCGTGACGCGGTCCTGGGCACTGGAATTGGCACCTTTTGGTATCTCCGTGAACGCCGTCGCGCCTGGCGTTACCGACACGCCCATGTATCGCCGCAACAACCCGCCGGAGGATCCGCAGCGGCGGCGCACCAATGCCTCGATCCCCATGGGCCGCATCGCAAGGCCCGAGGAGGTGGCGGAGGCGATCGCCTTCTTCTTGAGTGAACGCACGGGCTACATCACCGGGCAACTGCTCTTCGTGTGCGGTGGCCTTTCATTGGGAACCAACCCATCAGGTTAGCCTTGCCGCCCACCACCGAGGTACGCCTGTCAGCCGGCATGGAAACGGGGCTCTGCCTCGATCTCGGTGCAGGGCGGTAGGTTCGGCGCGGATGTTGGGAGATCGCCCTGCGGGTCGTCACGGAGTGGGCGAGCAGGCAGCGGCGCAGCGAAACAGTCGGATTGGCGCGGTCGCGCACCGCACCGCCCGCGAGAATGCTGGCCCGCCCGATGACCGTCGGTCGCGATCAGCTCTCGAAGGCCGAAGCCGCCACGGTAGCGTCGATCGAGACCGGCGTTCCAGCGCTCGCCGCTGCGCGGAAACTCGTGGAACGCTTTCATCGCATGATGCGGGCGCGCGACGCTGACGCGCTGACACCATGGGCGGCGGGCACGGCTGAAGGTCTGCTCGCGTCATTCGGCAAGGGCATCCGGGCGGACCTCGCCGCGGTCAGAGGCGCCCTGCGCGAGCCATGGTCGAACGGTCAGACCGAGGGGCAAATCACGAAGCTCAAGCTCGTCAAGCGGCAGATGTATGGACGAGCCGGACTCGATCTACTTCGCGCCCGTCTCCTCGCACCCGCATGAACACGAGCGCCGTACTGCACCGAGATCGAGCCAGAGCCCTTCTTCCACGCCTATTCACACCTTGGCTACGCGGGTGCGGTGGTCGAGGGCATGTGCCGGGGGATGCCGGTGGTCCTTGCCTCCCGCTGCATGACGGGGCCGGTCGTCACCGGGACCTCTGGCTATCCCGGCGGGGAAATCGACCCGATCGCGCGCGGGCTGGTCCCGGCGGGGCTGCTGTCCGGCCTCAAGGCGCGGCTGCTTCTCCCGCTCGGTCAGGGCGGGCGAGAGGCGGCGGAGGCGCTCTTCGCACCCTGCCAGTGATCAGCGGAAGGGCAGCAGGATCGGCACCAGCAGCACGCTGACCGCCATGACCAGAAGCCCGAAGGGCGTGCCCACCTTCACGAAATCGATGAACGCGTAGTTGCCCGGCCCCACCACGAGTGTGTTCACCGGCGAGGATACGGGCGTCATGAACGCCGTCGAAGCCGCCAGCGCCACGATCATCGCGAAGGGATAGGGCGACGCGCCGAGATCGTTCGCCACCGCCACGGCGACCGGCGCCATCAGGATCGCCGTCGCGGTGTTGGAGATGAACAACCCGAGCCCCGCCGTCACCACGAAGATCAGTGTGAGCACCATGCGCGGCGAGGCCTCGCCCGCGACGGAGAGGATGCCGTTCGCCGCCAGCTCCACCCCACCCGTGCGCTGCAACGCGAGCGAGAAGGGCAGCATGCCGACGATCAGCACCAGCGTCTTCCAGCTGATGGAGTCGTAGGCGCTGGGCATGTCCACGCAGCGGAACAGGCCCATCAGCATGCAGCCCAGCAGCGCCGCATGCACATTGGGCAGCAGCCCCGTCGCCATCAGGAAGACGGTCAGACCAAGACAGCCCACGGCCTGGATGGCGCGGCCCGGCGCGGGCAGCACGTCGTCGAATTCCGCGGGCAGTCCAAGCGGCACCAGATCCGCGCTCTTCGTATTCAGTTCGCGGACATCCGACCAGAAGCCGAACAGCAGCAGCGTGTCGCCGGGCTTCAGGCGCTGTTCCAGCAGGTTCTCGCTGAAGGCCTCCCGCCCCCGGCGCAGCCCGATGGCGGTGAGGCCGTCGCCGGACTGGATGCGGGTCTCGAGGATTGTCTTGCCGACCAGGCTCGATTCGGCGGACACGATCGCCTCGACCATGCCGACTTCCTGCGTCCGGCTGGAGAAGTAGCGCCCGGCCTCGCCCAGCGGCAGCCTCTCGACGCCAAGCTTCTGCGCCAGGGCCGGCGCATCGATGGTCTTCGCCTGCACGTCCACCAGCAGGATGTCCCCGGCATCCAGCTGGCGATGCGGCGTCGGGCGCATAAGCTCGGTGCCGCCGCGGAGCTGGCGCTCGATGGCCAGGATGTTCACGCCCTCGGCGCGCAGGCTCACCTCCTCGATCCGCCGCCCCGCGAGCGGCGAGCCGGGCAGGATGCGCACGCGGTACTCCCGCTCGTGCACCTCGTGCAGCTTCATCCATTCGCGCAGGCTGCTGCGTCGCGCGGCGGCGGAGGTGACGGGTCCGCCCGTCAGCAGACGGCGCGCGAACAGCATGTAGACCACGGCGAGCGCCAGCACCGGCAGGCCGAAGGGGGAGAAGCTGAAGAAGCCGAAGCCGGCGCCGCCCTGGCGCATCAGTTCGGCGTTCACGACCATGTTCGGCGCGGTCGCGACCAGCGTCAGCATGCCGCTCGTCAGCGCGGCCATGCTCAACGGCATCATCAGCGTGCGCGGGCCTGTCCCGGTGTTCTGGCAGATGCGCAGCACGATCGGGATGAAGATGGCGACGACCGCGGTCGAGCTCATGAAGGCGCCGAGGCCCGAGACCGCGACCATCAGCAGCACGAGAAGCTTCGTCTCGCTGCCGCCCGCCTGCTGGTAGATCCAGTCGCCGATGCGCCGCGCGACACCCGTGCGCACCAGC
Source organism: Acetobacteraceae bacterium (assembly GCA_041910415.1). Classification (GTDB taxonomy): domain Bacteria; phylum Pseudomonadota; class Alphaproteobacteria; order Acetobacterales; family Acetobacteraceae; genus JAYRQX01. Next base: position 3,740 of record JAYRQX010000375.1, read on the forward strand.
CCTTCGCCCAGCACGAACAAGGCCGCGATCAGGATGACGTTCGCGTCGGCGAAGCCGGCCAGTGCCTCGTTCACCGTGATCACGCCGGTGAAGGGCAGCACGACGATCATGATCAGTGCCGCCGCATCCATCCGCGGGCGGTTCATCACGAACATCGCGACCGCCGAGACGAGGAGCAGCAGGACGAGGAGGAGTTCCGTGCTCATGTCCAAGGACTCCAGGGCGGGTCGGGGCGCATCAAGCCACCGAAGTGATGAGGATTCGCAGTGCGTCCATGACGCCGGTCAGCATGATCTGCGCGCCGATGCAGAGCAGCAGGAAGGCGGACAGCTTGGTCGCGATCAGCGTGCCCTGCGGCCCCATCCGGTTCGCGAGCGCGCTGGAATAGGCGTAGGAGAGCCAGACCGTGAGCCCGACGGTGACGCTGATCAACAGCGCGGAGAGAGCGCTGACCAGCAGCACGTCGGCGACGCCGGCGGCACGCTCGGCGCCCAGCGCGATGGAGGCCGCGATGGTCCCGGGGCCCGTGGTCAGCGGCAGGGTCAGCGGGAAGAAGGCCATGCGGTGGATCGGTGCCGTGTCCATCGCCGCCGGCGCGCTGGCGCGGCGCGCCTCCGGCTCCTCGGACAGCATCCGCCAGCCCGAGACCGCGACCGAGAGCCCGCCCGCGATGCGCAGCGCCTCGAGCGAGATGCCGAAGAAGCTCAGCACGCGCGCGCCGAGGAAGAGCGCGACCAGGATCACGATGATGCTGTTCAATCCGATGGCGCGGGCAAGCTTCGCGCGTTCGCGCGGCGAGAGCCAGCCGGCGATGCCGTGGAAGACGAAGGCGGCGCCGAAGGGATTGATGATGCTGATGAGGGTGGAATACCCGAAGAGCCAGGCCGAGATGAGCTTGGCCGCGAGGAACCCGTCGATGATCATGCGCGGCCGTCCTCAGCGCAGCCGGATGGTCAGGCCGTCGGCGGCGATCTGCAGCACCCCGCCCGCCCGTTCGGTGCGCAGGCGGAGTTCGACCCCGGCCTCGTTGCGCAGGAAGCGCGTCGTGGGGCCCGCCATGCCCGCGGGCGGGCGCTGGTTGGTCGCGCGTTCCTCGTAGCGGCCGCTGAAATCCTCGAGCCGGCGGAGATTGAACACCTCGCCGCTGGCCGAGACGGTGGTGATGCCGGCGGTGCCGAATTCCAGGCCGCGGACGGAGAAGGAATACTCCTCCCCGCGGAAGCGCAGGCGGCCGCCGCCGACCGAGGCGCCCACCGCGAAGACGCCGGCGCGCACCTGCTCGATGACAATGGAGGCATCGGGGTTCGGGTCAGGCCGCGCAGCCTGCCGGGGGCGCTGCTGCGCGGTGGCGGCGGGAACCGCCAGGGCGCACAGCGCGAGGGCAAGGCATGCGGCGACAGGGCGACGGCGGCGCACGGCGCTAATGCAACATGTCGTCAAAGGGAACCACATGCCGGCCGCCGCAGGCGGCCCGCGCGCGGCCGCACGAAGCCAGGCGAACCGGAGGTTTGCGCCGGCGTCTGAGGGCGCCGGAACGATTCGTCATTCGGGCTCGACGCTTTCATACCC
>JAYRQX010000376.1:0-3853 GCA_041910415.1 Acetobacteraceae bacterium
CGCCGAGCAGGAGCGGCTGGCGGAGATCCCCGAGGATGTCGCGCGGCGGCGCAACGCGGCGGGCAGCCTGCTCGCCGAGGTCGAGGCCGCGCACAACGCCGCCGTCGCCGCCCTGACCGCCGCCGAGCGCGAGGCCCGCGACGCCGTGCGCGGCCAGCGCGACGCCGACGCCGCCTTCGCCGGCGCGCGCGAAGGACAGATCCGCTGCGAAGGCGCGGCCGAGGCCGCGGAGGCCGCCGCGGCCTCGGTCGAGGAGCGCATCCTGGAACGCCTGGGCGAAGGCGCCGAACTGCCGCCGCCGGGCGAGGACCTGTCCGACGGGGCCGAGGAGAAGGCCCGGAAGAAGGTCGAGCGCCTGACCCGCGAGCGCGAGGAGATGGGACCGGTCAACCTGCGCGCCGATGTGGAGATGACGGAGGTCGAGACCCGCATCGCCCAGATCACGACCGAGCGCGACGAGATCACGACGGCGATCGCCAAGCTGCGCGGTTCCATCGGCCACCTGAACCGCGAAGGCCGCGACCGCCTGCGCGAGGTCTTTGACCGAGTGGACACCGAGTTCCGCGCGCTGTTTACCAAGCTGTTCGGCGGCGGGCGGGCGCATCTGGCGCTGGTCGGATCGGACGATCCGCTGGAAGCGGGGCTCGAGATCTACGCGGAGCCGCCGGGCAAGAAGCTGGCCACGCTCTCGCTGCTGTCGGGCGGCGAGCAGGCGCTGACGGCGCTGTCGCTGATCTTCGCGGTCTTCCGCTGCCACCCCGCGCCGATCTGCGTGCTGGACGAGGTGGACGCACCGCTGGACGATGCGAATGTCGAGCGCCTCTGCGACCTGCTGGACGGCATGGCGGCCGAATCGGGCACGCGCTTCCTGGTGGTGACCCACCATCCGCTCACCATGGCGCGCATGCACCGCCTCTATGGCGTGACCATGCAGGAACGCGGCGTCTCGCGGCTGCTGAGCGTGGATCTCGGCCAGGCCGTCGCCATGGCGGAAGGCCCGCCGGCGGGGTGAGGCGCTGCCTTCCCCGCCGTTCTCCCCTGACGATGGCGGGCGTCCTCGCGATGCTCGCCCTGCTGACCGCCCTGCCATCCCACGCCCAGCAGGCGGCCCCCAATCCCCTGCTCGCCGGGCTGCGCGCGGTGCGCCTGGTGCAGGAGGCCTCCATCGCGCCATCGGACGCGCCGGTGCGCTGCGGCCTCGATCCCGCCCTCGTGCAGACGGCGGCGATCGCAGGGCTGCGGGGGCCCGACCTTCGCGTCCTGCCCGCGCGTCCCGACGGCATGGCGGAGGCCGACTACGACGCGCTGCCGCAACTCGTGCTGGATTGGATCCTGCTGCTGGACCGCGGCACCTGCGCCTTTTCGCTGCGCGCCGTGCTGCTGGCCCCGGTCGAGCCGACGCGGCTCCGCGCGACGGGGCTGGCGGTCGCGACCGGCCAGGTCCAGGCCTGGACCGAGTCCATCGCCGTGCTGAAGACGCCGACGGAATCGAGCGCGCCGGCCCGCACCCTGATCGAGGCGATCGGCCGGCGCCTGGCGCGCGATGTCAGGCGCGCGGGGGCCTTGCCGCCCCAGCCGGGCCCCGCGCGTTGACGCGCGGCGACAGTGGCTTGGAAAGCGGCGCGGCGGATGGGATTCCGCACCCCGCTCGCCTTGACACTGATTTCCACGGGCCCTAGACGGCGCCCTGCCTTCCGGCGAGGTCTCGCCAGGGAGAGAAAGTGGTCGAGCGCGACGATTTCGAGGAGCGTTTGCGGCAGGCGCGGGCCCGGGAGGGCCTGAACCGCCCCCCGAAAGGGAATGGCGGGCTGCCCAAAAGTCCCTGGGGCATCGGGTTTCGCGCGGGGGTCGAGGTTGTCTCGGCCCTGATCGTCGGGATCGCGATCGGGTTTTTCCTGGATCGCTGGCTCGGCACCTGGCCCTGGCTCTTCCTGCTGTTCTTCGTCCTGGGCAGTGCGGCCGGGGTGCTGAACGTCTACAGGCTGTTCAATCCCCGCGGCAGTGCGAAATCCGGTCCAGTGTGACCAACCGGGGGACTGAGTGGTGGCCGCCGAAGGCAATGCGATCGACGCCCTGAGCCAGTTCGAGCTCTCGCCGATTCTGGGCCCCGTGGGCGCTGCGGTGGGCTTCAGCCAATCCAACGTCTTCATGCTGCTGGCGCTCGGCCTGACCATGGCGCTGCTGATCTATGGCATGCGCCCGCGCGCCATCGTGCCGGGGCGGCTGCAGTCGCTCGCCGAGACCTCCTACGAGTTCATCCACGAGCTGATCACCGGCCAGGTGGGCGACGAGGGCAAGAAGTTCTTCCCCTTCGTCTTCACGCTCTTCATGTTCATCCTGTTCGGCAACATGCTCGGCATGCTGCCCTATGCCTTCACCTTCACCAGCCACATCACCATCACCTTCGCGCTCGCCGCGATCGTCTTCGTGCTCGTGACCGTCGTGGCGCTGATGTACCACGGCATGCACTTCTTCTCGTATTTCTTCCCCGAAGGCGCGCCCAAGGCGCTGGCGCCCCTGATCATCCCGATCGAGGTCATCTCCTACCTCTCGCGCCTGATCAGCCTGCCCGTCCGTCTCTTCGCCAACATGGTCGCCGGCCACGTCATGCTGAAGGTCTTCGCGACCTTCGTCGTCATGATCGGCGGCGCGGCCGGCGTCTTCGGCATCTTCGGTGCCGCTCTGCCGCTCGCGGTGAATGTCGCGCTGATCGGCTTCGAATTCCTGGTCGCGTTCCTGCAGGCCTATGTCTTCGCGATCCTGACCAGCATCTACCTGCACGACGCAGTGCACCTGCACTGAGCCGCGCGGCCCAACCCAGACCCTCTCCACGGAAGGATTTTCCACATGGAACTCGCTGCTGCGAAGGCAATCGGTGCCGGCATCGCCGTGATCGCGCTCCTCGGCGTCGGCATCGGCATCGGCAACATCTTCTCCTCGATGGTGTCCTCCGTCGCCCGCAACCCGGGCGCCCGCGACGCCGTCTTCCCGATCGGCATCCTGGGCTTCGCGCTGACGGAAGCGGTCGCGCTCTTCGCCCTGCTGATCGCGTTCCTCATCCTCTTCACCTGAGCTCGCCCGTCCGCGGGCGCCGCAGGCGCTCCGCCGCGCGGGCGCGTTAGGCGCCCGCCTTGCGTGCACAGGAGATGAGCATGAGCAAGACCATCGGGCGGCCTGCCTTCCTGGCCGCCGCCGTGACGGCCCTGACCGCTTCCGTCGCCCTTGCCGCGGACCCGCACGGGTCCGTGCCGGTCGTCGGCATGCCGCAGCTCGCACTCGGCCACCCCGAACAGGGGCCCCTGCTGATCTCGAGCATCGTCTGGATGCTGATCATCTTCGGTCTGATGTACTACCTCGTGAAGAATGTCGGCCTGCCCAGGGTGGCCGAGGTTCTCGAGGAACGGCAGAGCCGCATCCAGGGCGACCTCGAGGCCGCGCAGCGGATGAAGGAGGACGCGGACGCCGCCATGACGGCGCATCGCGAGGCCACCCAGAAGGCGCGGGCCGAAGCGATGGCCTCGGTCGCCGCCGCCGTCGCGGCTGCCGAATCCGAGAACGCCAAGCGGTCCGAGGCGCTGAACGCGCGGCTCGCCGGCCAGATCGCCGAGGCAGAGGGGCGCATCGCGCGCGCCCGCGCCGCCGCGATGGGTGCGCTGCGCGACGTGGCATCGGAGACCACGGCCGCGGTCGTGCACAAGCTCGTCGGCAGCGCCGATCCGAAGGCGGTGGTCTCCGCTGTGGATCGCGAGCTCGCGGCGCGCGGGAGGGCGTGATGCATCACTACGAACACTTCTGGCTCGATCCGAAGTTCTGGGTCGCCGTCTCCTTCGTTATCTTCTTCCTGCTCCTGGGC
>JAYRQX010000377.1:0-1831 GCA_041910415.1 Acetobacteraceae bacterium
GCCGCCTACCCGCCCGCCATCCAGGCGGCCAGCGCGGGCGACCAGAGGCGCGCGGGTTCGCCGCGGCCGGGGGCGGGGACCAGGACGACGAATTCGCGGCTCCCGGCGCAGGTGCTCGCGGCGATGGTGCCGCCAACGCCCCGTTCGATCGCGCAATCGTAGGCGGGCATCAGGGTGGTGGTTTCGCCGTCGCTCGCTTCGAGCACGAGGGTGGGCGTGCCGAGGGCGACGATATTCCATTCGGGCTCGGCGCCGGTGAGGGTGCTCCCGGCGAGCCATGTTCCCAGGTTCGCGATCACGTCGGCGCCGGCGGGGGTCTCGGCGGTGAGTTCGCGGCCGCCGGTGAGCGAACCGGTGCTGAAGGTCGCCCGGACGATGGCATCGGCGGCGGGGATGCCGGCGGGGTGCGGTTCGCGCGATCCCGCGGGGATGTCGGCGTGCCACCCGGTATCGAGCCAGGCGTCGAGCGCGGGCGCATCGAGGCGGAGGACGGCGCCGCCGCTCGCGGTGGTTTCATCGGCGATGGAGACGAAGCCGGGGGCGGGGGTGCAGCTCCAGGGTGCGCCCGCGACGGTGCCGGTTCGGGCCACGCAATCCTGCGCGCGGGCGACCGTGATCACGCGGCCTTCGCCCACGCGCATGCGGAGGATGTCGCCGTTGGGGAGGAGGGCGTCGGGGGGCGCGCCGGGCACGATGGGTGCTTCGCGCAGCCACGTGAGCACCATCTCCATCACCGGCCGGGCGCCGGGATTGAGCGAATTGAGGTCGGTGAGGGGCGTGGTACCCGGGCGCGCGCGTTCGATGCGCATCCATTCGACGCTCCCGGCGGCGGGTACCCAGGCGTTCGGTTTCGCGGGCGAAGGCCCCCCGCCCGGGCGCAGCAGCCACGCCACGAGCGCGACCATGACGGCGACCGCGACGGCGCCGCCAATGAGCGGGATTCGCAGCGGCCCGGGGGGCAGTGGAAAGGCACGCGCCATCGCGGCGATGGTAGCGTATGGCCGTCGGCCGTCGGGCGTAGGCTTTTCGGTGTGCCACACGCCGTGGGCCGTGCTGATGGCCGCCACACTCCCCGGCTGGTCACGCCGACCGCCGTTAGCCGACCGCCGGCAGCCGAAGGCCGACAACCACATGCGCTTTCCTTACCCAGGGCGGGAACCGAAGTTCGATGAGCCGGGTGTCGCGCGCGACATCTGGATGGAGCACTACGGCACGAAGCGGCCGCCGGGCTGCGGTTGCACGCCCGCGGTGGGGACGGCGCTGGCGCTGGTCGCGGGCGTGCTGTTCGGGGCGTTGCTGATCGTCTGGTGATCGGCCGTCGGCTATCGGCCGCCGGCGTGCCGCACGCCAAAATGCGCCGGCGGGTTCGCGGCAGACGCAGCGCGAATGGCACGCCGACAGCCGGCGGCCGACAGCCATCAACCCGATACGTCGTACAGCAGGCGAAAAAACGCCTGGCGGCGCGGGTCCGGGGGTGCGCCGTAGCCTTCGAGGAGGGCCGCTTCGAAGCCGGGGCCGAGGTTCCAGGTTGTGCTCCAGGTGGCCGCCGCCAGGTCCCACCAGCGGTCGCCGACGCCGAGTTCTCCGAGGTCCAGGTAGCCGCATACCTCGCCGTCCGCGCCGATGAGCATGTTCGGGTAGCAGGCATCGCCGTGGCAGACCACGAGGCCGTCCTCGCCGCTGGGCCGCAGCCGCCCGAGCTCGGCGAGCGCGCCCGCGACATCGAACGCCGCGTGCTCGGCGTGGAAAGCGGCGGGCTCGATGGCGCCGGCGGCGGCGCGCGCGTGCACGCGCGCGAAGAGCGTTTCCGTGCGCGCATCGAAGGGGCAGC
>JAYRQX010000378.1:0-12400 GCA_041910415.1 Acetobacteraceae bacterium
ACCGCTGCCCCGCCGTTACCGGAAGAATCCTCCAGCACGCTGGTCACGCCCTGCGCGCGCAGCAGCGACAGCATGACGCTCGCGCCCCGGTCCTTGAAGGAGCCGGTCGGCATGAACCATTCGCATTTCAGCAGCGCCGAGGCGCCGGCGATGACGCGCGGCACCAGCGGCGTGCAGCCCTCCCCCATGCTGATGGGATCGTCCGGCACGAAGGGCAGCGCGGCCGCGTAGCGCCAGATGGACCGGTCCTCGGCGCGGATGTCTGCCTGTCTCATCCCCGGCAGCGGCGTCAGCATCAGCGGAGCCTGGCCGTCGCCGCACCAGCGCGGCTGGTCGAGCGGCCAGGTGCGGCCGGAACGGGGGTCGAGGTAGAGCGGCATGTCGGTCATGCCGCGGAGCCTCGCTTGCCGCGCGGCGCATCGCAAGGGAGGATGCGGCCATGACCGATGATGCCGATGCCGTCACCCGCCTCGCTGCCGATCTCGTGCGGATGGACAGCCGCTCCGCCGTCTCGAACATTCCCGTTGCCGAGCGGATCGAGGCCGAATTGCGCGGCTTCGACATCGCGCGGCTGGACTACACGGACGCGGCGGGCGTCGCGAAGCGCGCGCTGGTCGCGCATCGCGGGCCGCAGGGTGGCTATGCGCTGTCGGGCCACATGGATACGGTGCCGGAGACGTCCTGGACGGACGATCCCTGGAGCGGGCGGATCGCCGACGGCATCCTGCACGGCCTGGGGTCGGTGGACATGAAGAGCCAGGTCGCCGCCTGCATCGTCGCCGCGCGCGCGATGCCGGAGAGCGTGCCTGTGACGCTGCTGATCACGACGGATGAAGAGACGACGAAGGAAGGCGCGCGGATCATCGCAGCCTCCGAGGCCGCGAAATCCCTGGGCCTCAAGGGCATCGTGGTGGCGGAGCCGACGAAGCTGATCCCGGTGCGCGGGCATCGCAGCCATATCGAGTTCACTGCGATCTCGACCGGCGTGCAGGCGCATTCCTCCACCGGCAAGGGGCTGAACGCGAACTGGGCGCTGATCCCCTTCATGGCGGAGATGAAGGCGATTTTCGAGATGCTGCGCCACGACACGCGCTACCACGATGCGGCCTATGATCCACCCTTCAGCGACTTCAACCTGGTGATCGACAATTTCGGCACCGCGGTGAACGTCACGGCAGCGAAGGCGACCGCACGCATCAAATTCCGCCGCACGCGCAACGTGGACACCACGCCCATCGTGGAGCGCGTGCGCGCGGCGGCAAAGGCGAACGGGCTGGAGCTGATCGAGCGCCGCGAGGGCACGCCGCCCGAACTGCCGGTGGACCATCCACTCATCCGCCTGGCGGCCACCATCACCGGCCAGGCGCCGCGCACCGCGCCCTATGGCACCGACGCCAGCGAGTTGCAGGACATCGCGCCCTGCGTCGTGCTGGGTCCGGGCGGGATCGAGGCCGCGCACACGCCGACCGAGCACATCGTGCTCACAGAGCTCGCGGCCTCGGTGCCGGTCTTCCGGAACATCCTCGCGGCCGGCGCCTGAGCCGTCAGGCCCCGATGCCGAGCTTCTTGCGGCGATCCTCAATCACGGCCTTGTAGAGGTTCGGGGCGAAGCTCGCCTCGTCCTGCTTCCCGTCGGCGGTGACGCGCGCCTTCATGGCCTTGACGGCGTCCATGATCTCCTTGTCCACGCGCACGATGGCGCCGGTGGTGATCAGGAACTCGTCCAGTTGCGCGACACGGGCCGCGAAGGGCGCACCGGGCGGGACGCTGCGCGCCAGCGCCTCGTCCATCAACCACTGCGGCACTTCGGAGCCGATCTCCTGAACCATCAGGCCACCCTGCATCGCAGGCTCGATAATCCGGAACAGGGACAGGCGCGCGCCGCGCAGCGCATCCACCAAGGCGGCACGCTCCGCCGCGTCGTCCGATGGCGCTTCCTGATGGCGCCAGATCCCGGGATCCTGCTTGTTCCATGGCGTGTGCACGGCGAGATCGGCGATCAGGGAGGCCGTGAATTCGTCGGGCGCGACGATCTCCTTGCCATTCCACAGCCCGAGATGCCTGGCCCAGTGCTGCATGATCGGCCGCGGAACCTTGTTGAGCGCCGCGGACTGGATCTCGAAGCGCAGCGCCGCGATACGCCGGTAGCGTTCGAGGGCCTTCGTCGACTCAGACATGGCGGTTCACGCCCAGCCGCCGCGCCGTGGCGCGGATCGCGTTCCAGGCGGCGGGCGGCAGCGGTACGCCGTTGGCCAGGCGATCGGTGCGCTTCCTCTTCTCGGGCTCACCGGGGAGCAGCACGGGTTCCGCGTCATCCGCCGGCTTGCAGCCCGAGACCCACTCTGCATAGGCGAGGCCCATGCGCTCGAACTCCGCCTGGGTGCCGAAATGCCTGGGCGACAGGAAGATCGAAAGCATGCCGTTGGCGATGCGTTGTCGCTCCGTGATCGGCCCGGCCGTGCCACCCGCGGTCAGCGCGCCGCCCAGCATCTCGCACATGAAGGCGAGACCCGAGCCCTTGTGCTCGCCAAACGCGCGGATCGCGCCGAGGCCATTGCCGGGGGTGCGCGGGCCGGTCGCGTCATAGGGGCCATAGAGGGTGTGCGGATCGGAGGACAGCGTGCCATCGGGTTCGATCAGCGCGCCATCCGGCAGCTTCTTGCCGCCGGTGGACGCCACCAGCACCTTGCCTTCCGCGACCAGTGAGGTCGCGAAGTCCAGCACCAGCGGCCGACCCGGCAGCGGCACGCCGACAGAGAAGGGCGCCGTCGAGAAGCGCCGCTCGACACCGCCAAAAGGTGCCACCAGCACGCTGCCGGCCACGTTGACGAAGTGGATGGAGATGAGGCCGTTCTCGATCGCACGCTCGGAATAGTCGCCGACACGGCCGATATGCCCGGCGTTGCGCAGCGCGGTGATGCAGACGCCGTTCGCCTTGGCGCGCTCGATGCCGATCTCGACCGCCTGTGGCGCGACCGTCTGGCCGAATCCGAACTTGCCGTCGAGCACGACGAAGGCGCCGCCATCGGTGACGATATCGGCGCTCTGCCCCTTCAGCACATAGCCGGCTTCGAGCCATTCGATGTAACGCGGCACGCGCACCACGCCGTGGCTGTCATGGCCGGCGAGGTTGGCACCCAGCAGATGCGTCGCGATGCGCCCGGCCTCAGCCGTGTCGCAGCCCGCGGAGCGGAAGATTTCGGCGACAAGGGATTCGAGATCCCGCGCGGGAATGAGCACGTCGTCGCTGGCCATGTGGGGGTCCGCTGGTCCTGTTCTGCCGCGCGCGGGTTTAGCGCAGGAACGCCCCCACCCCAACCCTCCCCCGCTTCGCAGGGGAGGGAGCGGGGTCGCTACGGCATGGCCGCGATCTTGCGCGCGTTCGGCGCGATCAGGCGCATATAGGTTGGCACGACAAGCATTTCGGTGATGTTCACATGCGGCGGCATGGTCGCGGCGAAGACCGCCATGGCCGCCAGGTCCTCGGGCTGCAGCAGGCGCTCGATGTCTTCCTGCGGCACGGGCTCCGGCCGGTTCTTCAGGATCGGCGTCGCGACCTCGCCCGGGCAGATGCAGCAGGAGCGGATGCCGTGGATGCCGTTCTCCTGGTTGATCGACTGGGACAGCGCCACGAAGCCATGCTTCGCCGCCGTGTAGCCGGGGCCGGAAAGGAAGGAGATGTTCTTTCCCGCCATCGAGGCGATCTGGATGATCATGCCGCCGCCGCGCGCGCGCATGCCCGGCAGCACGGCGACCGAGGTGTAGAAGGGCGCCGTCAGGTTGCCGTCCACCAGCGACTTGATGGCCTCCGGCGTCAACTGGTGCAGGTAGCGCCGCGGCAGGTTCACGCCGGCATTGTTCACCAGGATGTCCGGGCCGCCGATCCCCTGCGCGACCGCGCGCGTCGCACGTTCGACCTGCGCGGGATCGGTGAGGTCCGCCGGCACGATCTGCGCCTGGCCCTGCATCAGTTCCGCCGTTTCCTTGAGTGGCGCCTCGCGCCGCCCGGTCAGCGCGACCTTGGCACCTTCCGCGGCAAAGGCGATGGCGATGGCGCGCCCGATGCCGGTGCCTGCGCCCGTGACCCAGGCCGTCTTGCCTTCCAGACGCTTCATCAGAGCACCTTGTCCGTTTGGGGATCGATCAGATGCATCTGGTCCATGTGCGCGATGAGCGCAAGCGGCTTGCCGACCTCGGCTGGGGTGGACGGATCGAGCCGCGCGGTGACCTCGGCGCCGGCTTCCTTGAAGTGGGCCAGCGTCTCCATGCCCATGGGCTCGATGACCTCGGGCGTGAACGTCACGGGCTGGGTGTTCACCTTGTCCGTCGTCTTGTCGTCGGTCAGATGCTCCGGGCGGATGCCGAACAGGACGTCGCGGCCGACCAGCGGCGTGTAGCGCGCGGTGCGATGAGCCGGAATGGACAGCGCCTGCCCATCCGTGAGCCGCACGGCCAGGCCTCCACCGCCGGCTCCCTCGACCTTCGCGGGAATGAAGTTCATGGCCGGCGAGCCGATGAACCCCGCAACGAACTTGGTCGCGGGGCGGTGGTAGAGTTCCTGCGGCGGGCCGACCTGCTCGATCACGCCGTGGTTCATGACCACGACGCGATCCGCCAGCGTCATCGCCTCGATCTGGTCATGGGTGACGTAGACGGTGGTGGTCTTGACGGTCTGGTGCACCTTCTTGATCTCGGTGCGCATCTGCACGCGCAGCTTGGCGTCGAGATTCGAGAGCGGCTCGTCGAACAGGAAGACCTTGGGGTCGCGCACGATGGCGCGGCCCATCGCCACGCGCTGCCGCTGGCCGCCCGAGAGCGCCTTCGGCTTGCGGTCGAGGAGTTGGGTGATGTCCAGGATGCGCGCCGCCTCCTTCACCCGCTTGTCGATCTCGGCCTTGGGAAATCTCCGCAGCGTCAGGCCGAACCCCATATTGTCGTAGACCGACATGTGCGGATAGAGCGCGTAGTTCTGGAACACCATCGCGATGTCGCGGTCGCGCGGCGGGATGTCGTTGACGACGGTGCCGCCGATCGCGATCTCGCCGCCGGTGATCTCCTCGAGCCCCGCGATCATGCGCAGCGTCGTGGACTTGCCGCAGCCGGAAGGGCCGACGAGGACCACGAATTCATGGTCGGCGATCTCCAGGTCGATGCCCTTCACCGCCTGCACGCCGCCTTCATAGGCTTTGACGATTTTTCTGATCGATACCTGAGCCATGTGCGGAAGCGCCCCTCAACCCTTCGTTGCGCCGGCCGTCAGGCCCGCGATGTAGTAGTCCATGAGAAACGCGTAGACGATCACCGGCGGCAGCGCGGCCAGCAGCGCGCCCGCCATCAGCTGGCCCCAGGCGAAGGTGTCGCCGCGGATGAGCTGGCTGACGACGCCGATCGTCATCGGCATCTCGGCCGGGGAGGTGATGAAGGCCGTCGGATAGACGAAGGCCGCCCAGCTGACCGTGAAGGCAAAGATCGTCGCCGCGATGATGCCCGGCAGGGCGACGGGAATGAAGATCTTCCAGAGCATCTGCAGCCAGCTTGCGCCGTCGATCAGCGCCGCCTCGTCCAGTTCCTTCGGGATCGAGGCGAAGTAGCCGATCATGATCCAGGTGCAGAAGGGGACCGACAGCGTCGGATAGACCAGGACCAGGCCCCAGACGTTATCGAGCAGGCCGAGGCCGCCGACGATCTGGTAGAGGGGAATGAAGAGCAGCGTATCGGGCACCAGGTAGGTCAGGAACACGCCCGTCGCCAGCACCTGGCTGCCCCAGAAACGCATGCGCCCGAGCGCGAAGGCGGCGAGCACCGATATCACCATGGTCACCGTGACCACGCAGATCGTCACCTTCACGCTGTTCCAGAAGAATCCACGGAACATCGGGTTCTCGATCAGCGCGACGTAGTTCTCGATCGTCGGCATGCGCACCCACCAGGGATTGCCGGCAAGATCGGCAATCTCATGACTGGTCTTGATGGAGGTCAGGAACATGTAGACCGGCGGCGCCAGCATGATGATCGCCGAGATGATCAGCGAAATGTAGGCCATGATCAGCGCCCAGCGGCGCTCGCGCCTGAGACTGCCGGCCTTGTGGTAGATCCCCTGGGCAGGGGTCCCTGCCGTGGTCGCGGACATCACGCCTCCTCCCGGTTGCGCCGGTTGATGCCGCGCAGCACGAAGAAGGCGATCACGGCGAGAATGGGGAACATGAAGAGCGAGACCGCGGCGCCACGCGGGATGTTGCCGGCCAGGATGCCGACCTGGAAGGCGTAGGAGGCGAAGACATGCGTCAGGTCGCGCGGGCCGCCATTGGTCAGCACGCGGACGATGTCGTAGTTCGCGAAAGTCACGATCAGGCTGAACAGCACGGTGATGGAGATGATGTTGCGCATCATCGGCAGCGTCACGTAGCTGAGGCGCTGCCACGACGTCGCACCGTCGATCGCCGCCGCTTCATAGAGCTGTTCCGGCACGCTCTTCAGCGCCGCCAGGTACATGATCATGAAGAACGGCGCGCCGTACCAGACATTGACGATGATGACGCTGATGCGCGCCCACCAGGGCTCGCCGAGCCAGGGCACGGAGGGCACGCCCACCGTGTTCAGCAGCCAGTTCAGCGAGGAATAGGAAGGCTCGTACATCCACCACCAGCCGAGGGTGGAGAGCGCCGGTGGAATGACCCAGGGCACCAGCAGCATGCCGCGCCACTTGCGCTGCCCCTTGGCGGGGATGTGGTGCAGCATGTGCGCCAGCCAGAAGCCGATCGCGGCCTTCAGGATCACGGCCGTGACCGCGAAGAAGACCGACTGGAAGATCACCATCTGGAAGGTGTCGGAATCCAACAGGATCTCGAAGTTCCCGAGCCCGATGAAGGACGTCATGCGCCGGTTCAGCGTGGAGAGATACATCGCGTAGCCGGCCGGCCAGGCGACAAGCCCGCCGATGACCGCGATCAGCGGCACCGTCATCAGGAAGGCAATGGTCGATCGGCGGTTGGCCAAGCGTCGCATGGCCGAACCGGCAGGCGCCGAGGAAACCCCCTGCGCCACCATGGTGCCATCGGGCATGAAGCACTCTCCCAGAACCGTATGCCGGGCGGTCTTCCGCCGCCCGTTCGGATCATCTCAACGCAGCCAGATCGGCAGGGGCTCCACGCCCCTGCCGTGCCGTCGCGGTCAGCCGCCGCGGCGCATGTTGTTGATCTCGCGCTCCAGCCAGGCGAGCGCGGCATCGACCGTCTCGCCACCCTGGGCGATGCGGGCGATCACCTTCGTGTTCAGGGCCTGCAGATACATCTGCTGGGCGAGTTCCGGCGGGGCCGGAGAGAAGGCGATCGCAAACTGCGCCTGGTGGTGCGGCTTCATCGGGTAGTTGAAGATCGTGCCGACCGGCGGCCCCTGCTCCGCCCAAACGGTGAAGTCGGACATGCTGAGGAAGGGCGGAATGTCGTAGCCCTGCGAGGTGTTCGAGCACAGTTCGGCATTGGGCCGCTGCGTGATGAACTCCAGGAAGGACTTCGCCGCGTTCTTGTTGCGGCCGAAGGACCAGATACCGGTGACATAGGGCAGGTAGGCGGCGTAGCGTCCGCGCGGGCCCGACGGCATCGGCACCGTCCAGCAGTTCTCGGCGACCTGCGGCGCGTCGCGCTTGGCGACGGCCCAGGCCGAGGGCGGGTTGAAGATCAGCGCCGAGCGGCCGGAGATCAGGGCACGGTTGTTCGACGAATCGTCCCACGCCCAGACATCGTTCGGCAGGAAGCGGGAGAGGCGGACCGCGTAGTCGATGGCCTGGCGCAGCTCCTGGTTGCTCCGGATCGTCGGGTTGCCGCGCTCGTCCGTGATGCGCGCGCCGTAGGAGAGGAAGAGCGCGCCGACCCAGTCCACCGCATCGGTCCACTGCCCCATCGGAAGGCCGAAGGGTACACCGGCGGCATGGCACTTCTCGGCCGCCGTCAGGAAGGTGTCCCAGGTCCAGGTATCGGCACCGGGTCCACGCTCGTTGCGTGCCGGCCACATGGCGCGGACGTCGATGCCCGCATGCTGCTGCATGAGGTCGAAGCGCACGCAGGCAGGCTTCACCTGGGTGCCCGCCGTCGCCGGCACGCCGCGCCAGTGGCCGCCGCGCTTGGCGAGGAATTCCGCGACGGGGTTGATCGGGCCATACTGCTGGCCAAGCCGTTGCATCACGTCGTCCACGGGCTCGAGCTGGTCGGCATAGGTGCCGGGATCCCAGGGCAGCAGGCTGATGCCGTCATGCCCGTTGCGCGCCTGCGCCTGGGCCGCGATGGTCAGCTGCAGCTGGTTGCCGGTGGTGTTGATGAAGTCCAGCGTCATGTTGACGCGGTTCTGCTCGCCCCAGCGCTGTGCGAGTTGCTGCAAGGCGCTGTTGGCGCCCGGCACCCAGTGGTCCCAGAAGGCGAAGCGCAGGCTCCCCGCGCTCCCCTGTGCATGGACCATCGGCGCGCCCAGCACCGTGCCCGTAGCCACCCCAGCACCCGCGCGCAGAGCGCCGCGACGGGTCATGCCCATGTCACCCATTCTTGTCTCCATGTCCTCCCGGAGCGCGACCTCGCATCGGGTCGCGCTTATCCGAACCAGCAGGTTACCCAAGGCCCGCAGCCGCTGGCAACCAATCCGTGGATGGCGAAAAGGTCATGCCCCGGAAACGCATCCTTGCGGTGTCGCGGCTCACATCGCAGCTTGTCGCCATGGATGTTCTCCACTTCAAGGCGCGGACCGTCGGCACCGCCGCACCCGATCCCGGCGCCACGATCCCGCTTCGCAAGCCAAGGCCGTCCCCATGAGCGACCGCATCCCGACCTTCGATGACGTTCAGGCCGCCGCGGCCCGCCTGCGCGGACGGATCGTGCACACCCCGATGCTGCGCCACCCCATGCTCGATCAGCTGGCCGGGGGAACCATCCTGGTGAAACCGGAGCCGCTGCAGCGGACCGGCTCCTTCAAGCTGCGCGGCGCCACCAATGCCTGCCTGCTGCTCGATCCGAAGGCCCGCCGGCAGGGCGTGGTGACCCATTCCTCGGGCAATCACGGTCAGGGCACCGCCGCTGCGGCCAACATGCTCGGCATGCCGGCGCTGATTGCGATGCCGGTGGATGCGCCCGTGATCAAGGTCGAGAGCACGCGACGCTGGGGCGCCGAGATCCATCCCTTCGATCGCCACAACACGGATCGCGAAGCCCTCGTGCGCGCCTTGGCGGCGGAGCGCGGCGCCACCATCATCCCCCCCTTCGATCATCCGGACGTGATCGCGGGCCAGGGCACCGCGACACTGGAATTGGTGGCGGATGCCAAGTCCGCCGGGCTCACCCTCGATGCGCTCGCAGTCTGCACCGGGGGCGGCGGCCTCATCGGCGGCGCCGCCCTGGTCGTGGAGGCCCTGGCCCCTGCGGCGGAAGTCTGGGCCGTGGAGCCGGAGGGTTGGGACGATACGCGCCGCAGCCTCGAAGCCGGGCGCCGGATCGCCAATGACGGCACAGGCGACAATTTCTGCGACGCGTTGCTGTCCAGGGAGCCGGGCGCGCTCACCTTCGCCATCAATCGGCCGCGGCTCGCGGGCGGCATCGCGGTTACGGAAGCCGAGGTCCTTCGCGCCATGCGCTTTGCCTTCGAGCAATTGAAGGTCGTCGTCGAACCCGGCGGCGCCGTTGCCCTGGCCGCGCTGCTTGCCGGAAAGCTGGCGGCGCGCGGCCGCGTTGTCGGCGTGGTGCTCAGTGGCGGGAATGTGGATCCCGCCACCTTCGCGCGCGCCTTCGCGCTGTAGAAGGAAAGCCGCTCACACCTACCGGCGAGCAGCCTACGCAGGTCGGCCTTGAGACGACGCATGGGCGGCAGGGCACGCACATGGCGCGGACTGCATGCGGGTCCTCCTCCGGCGAGAGTGGCCGCCGGGAAGTCCGGCAGCAGCGGCGCCGTGATATCCGTGATCATCCCGTGCTCCGTTCGATCGCCCAGGCAATAGCGCGCCGGCTCTGCGCCGGGGTCCGCCGACCATGCGATGCAGCGCATCGCGTGAACGCGGCTCCCGCAGTGGATCACGCGGCGGAACGGTGCAACCTTCCCCGATATCCGGCACCGGATCGGCCCGCTTTCAGCGGACCCATCCGGCGGCGGGCAGGCTGGTTGCCGCTACGGGAACGATCGGCTAGTGCCGTCGCGCATGCTGTTCCAGTCGCAGCCCTTCTTGTTGCTGTTCCTGCCGATCACGCTCGGCCTCTATTATCTGTTCGCGCACAACCGGACCGCGCGGCAGCTGGTGGTGGTCGTGGCGTCGCTCGTGTTCTACGGCGCCTGGGATCCGCGCTTTGTGCCGCTTCTGGTGGCGCTCACCTTCATCAACTGGCTGATCGGGCGCCTCCACGACACGAACCGCTCCGTCGATTGGCCGGTGATCGGCATCATCCTGAACCTGGCGATCCTCGGATTCTGCAAATTCACGAACTTCTTCGCCGGCAGCGTGGCCGCCGTGCTGGGCGTCACCTTCACGCCCTGGGACATCATCCTGCCGCTCGGCGTCAGCTTCTTCGTGTTCCAGAAGATCTCCTATCTGATGGACCTCCGGCGCGGCCACGCCCACGCCTACCCGCTGCTCGACTTCTTCATGTTCGTGACCTTCTTCCCGCAGTTGATCGCGGGACCAATCGTGCGGCACAACGAGATCATCGATCAGTTCAAGGCCGATCCCAGAAGCCCGCAGACGGCCGAGAACATCAGCCGCGGCCTCATCCTCTTCATCATCGGCCTCGCCAAGAAGCTTGGCATCGCGGACCATGTCGCGCAGGTCGCCGACCGGCTGTTCGAGCAGGCGACGCACGGCGTCCTCACGGCCGCGGAGGGATGGACAGCCTGCGCGGCCTTCACGCTCCAGATCTATTTCGACTTCTCCGGCTATTCCGACATGGCGATCGGGCTTGGGCTGATGTTCGGGCTGCGTTTTCCCTTCAACTTCGATGCTCCGTATCGCGCGGCCTCGATCCGTGAGTTCTGGCGCCGCTGGCACATGACCCTGTCGCGCTTCCTGCGCGACTATCTCTACATCCCCATGGGGGGAAACCGCGCGGGGCCGCTGGCCCAGGCACGCAACGTCATCGCCACCATGCTGCTCGCCGGCCTGTGGCATGGCGCCAACTGGACCTTCGTCGTCTGGGGCGGCTTGCACGGCATCGCACTCGCCATCAACGGCGCGTGGGACCGGGCGAAGCTGCCCATGCCTGTCGTCCTGGGCTGGTTGCTGACGCTGGTCTTCGTCATGGCGACCTGGGTGCTGTTTCGCGCGCCCAGCTTCGCCACCGCCGCGAACGTGCTGAGCGGCATGGCGGGGCTGCAGGGGGTCGGCAGCGTGACCGTCGATCACGCCGTCGCATTCCTGATCGGTGCCGCCATGGCCCTGCTGGGACCGACCAGCCAGGAGGTCGCTCTCAAGCAGCTCCGCCCCTGGCGTTGGGCAGCGACGGCCGCCGCCATCGCGCTTGTCGTCGCCATCCTGCAGGCCGGAACGAGGACCCCGAGTGAGTTCATCTACTTCCAGTTCTGATCCTGCGGCCTGGTCGCGCTTCCTCCGCCGCCTGCTCGGCCCCGCGGTCGGCCTGTGCGCGGCCGTCTATGCCTTCGTCGTCCTCGTGGATCCCTGGGGCGTGCTGCCGCTTTCCATCCCCGCCGAGCGGCCTCCGATCTCGACCAATGCGCGCTACGCCTTTCCAGGCCTCGCGCGCGCGCCGCACTTCGATTCCGCGATCGTCGGCAGTTCGACGGCGCGTGTCTTCGTGCCGGACGTCCTGAACGCCGCACTCGGCACGCGCTTCGTCAACCTCGCCATGAACGCGGCGAGCCCCTACGAGCAGACACGGATCCTGGAAGTCTTCCTGCGCAACCACCCGGGAGCGGCCGTGGTCATCCAGGGGATCGACCTGGTCTGGTGCACGCCGGGCGAGCCGCAGCGCTATTCCCCGCGCCCGTTCCCGGAACCCTTCTACGACGCGTCCCCGTGGCCGGCCTATCGCGAGATGCTGAGCGTCTACGCGCTGAACGAGGCCGTCGCCCAATTTGCGGTGCTGACCGGGATCCGACGCCCACGCTACGGGCGCGACGGCTACACGCGCTATCTGCCGCAGGAATCGCTCTACGATCCCGCCCGTGCGCTCGCGCAGCTCCGACCCGTCACCTGGGATTCGACCGATCAGGCAGGCCCGCCCGCCAGCCCCATCCGTTTCCAGGGTGTGGAGTTCATGCGCGCAAGCCTTGCCGCCATGCCAGGGAATACGCGGGCCGTCCTGGCCTTCATGCCGCTGCATCTGGACACGCAGCCGGCACCCTCTTCGCCCGGCGGCGTCATCCTCGCCGACTGCAAGCGGCAGATGGCGGCGGTCGCGCGGGGGAGGCCGAACACCAT
>JAYRQX010000379.1:0-4293 GCA_041910415.1 Acetobacteraceae bacterium
AGATCGCGGCCGACAAGCTCGCCGACCGCCTACGCCGGGCCGCGGCGCGGCTGCTGCAATCGCATGCCGGGCAGGTCACGCTCCGCGACGGCCAGGCCTTCGCCGGCGATGCCTCGATCCCGTTGGCGGAGATCGCGCGCCTCGCGCATCAGCGCAGCGACATGCTGGCCGATCTCGGCGGCTTCAACCTGGCGGAGAGCGGGAGCTACGATCCCGGCGGCACGTTTTCCAACGCCTGCCACGCCGCCATCGTGGAGATCGATCCCGAGACCGGCCATGTCGGCATCGAGCGCTACCTCGTCGTGGAGGACGCCGGCCGCATCATCAATCCGCTGATCGCGGACGGCCAGGTGCGCGGCGGCGTCGCGCAGGGCATCGCCAACGCGCTTTACGAGGAAGTGGTGTACGCCGAGGACGGCAATCCGCTCACGGGCAGCCTCGCCGATTTCACGCCGCCCACCTGCGCCGAAGTGCCGCCCATCGAGATCCATCACCTCGAGACCGAGAGCGAGGCCACGATCACGCGCGCCAAGGGCCTGGGCGAAGGCGGCACGATCGGCGCGCCGGCCGCGATCGCGAACGCCATCAGCGACGCGCTCGCGCATCTCGGCGCCGATGTCGCGGAAATGCCCATGACGCCGCCGCGCATCCGCCGCCTGATCCGGGAGGCAGGCGCATGACCCACCGGCGCGTCTCCTTCACCCTCAACGGCGCGCCCGTGACCGTGGCGGTCGAGCCCCGCCGCACGCTGGGCGACATGCTGCGCGGCGAATGCGGCGCGACAGGCACGCATCTCGCCTGCGAACACGGCGTCTGCGGCTCCTGCACCGTGCTGGTGGATGGCGCGCCGGTGCGATCCTGCCTGATGTTCGGCGTGCAGGCGGAGGGCGCCGCGGTCCGTACGATCGAAGGCCTCGCCGCACCCGATGGCACGCTGAACCTGTTGCAACGCGCCTTCCAGGCGCATCACGGGCTGCAATGCGGCTACTGCACGCCGGGCTTCCTGATGCTCGCGACCTGGCTGCTGGAAGGCGCGGAGCCCGTCACCGAGGCCGCGCTGCGCGAGATCCTCTCCGCGAACCTCTGCCGCTGCACGGGCTATCAGGGAATCCTCGATGCCGTGCGCGCCGCGGCGCGCGAACTCGGCCGCTGGTCGGAGGCACCGGCTCCGCTATAGCCGCGGCCTGCGGCGCAAGGATTGGCCTTGCCCGCGCGCTCCGACCGGCGGCCGGCGTGACGCCCCGTTGCCGCCTCGCCGCTTCGGCGCGAAGCTCGATGGCGTGGAGGAACCGCCGATGAAGATCGTGGATGCGCAGGTGCATATCTGGGGCAGCGGCACGCCGAGCGGCGATCACCGCCAGATGCCCGTCTTCAACGCCGAGCAGCTCGTCGCCGAGATGGACGCAGCCCGCATCGACGGCGCCGTCATCCACCCGCCCGTGAGCTGGGACCCCGACGCGAATGCCATCGCCGAGGATGCGGCGACGCGCTGGCCGGACCGCTTCGCCGTGCTCGGCCAGGCGCCGATCCAGGATCGCGCGAAGGCCGAACCGATGTTCGCGTCCTGGCTGACGCGCCCCGGGCAGAAGGGGATGCGCTATCCGCTGGTGCGCGCCGACCAGCAACACTGGCACGAGGACGGCACCATGGACTGGGTCTGGGGCGCCGCCGAAACGGCGGGCTTCCCGGTCGCGACCATGGCATGGCGCTTCCTGCCACTGTTCGGGCGCATCGCGGAGCGCCACCCGAAGCTGAAACTCATCATCGACCATCTCGGCCTGATCCGCGCAGCGAAGGACGACGCGGCCTTCGCCGATCTCGGCACGCTGCTCGCGCTGGCGAAGCATCCGAACATCGCGATCAAGGCGACGGGCGCGCCGGCCTATTCGACCCACCCCTACCCCTACCGCAACATCCATGACGGTCTGCACCGCATCTACGATGCCTATGGCCCCAGGCGCTTCTTCTGGGGCACGGACATCACGCGCATGCCCTGTTCCTGGCGGCAATGCGTGACGATGTTCACCGAGGACCTGCCCTGGCTGCAGGGCGAGGAACTGGAATGGGTGATGGGACGCGGCATCTGCGCCTGGATCGGCTGGGATTTCCATTCGCGCTAATTGAGCCCGGTGACGCCCGCCATCACTGCGCCGATCGCATCGTCGATCACCAGATCGGCGATGCCGTCCAGCGGCGTCGGTTCCTTGTTGACGATGACGAGCGCGGCGCCGGCGCGCTTCGCCATCTCGGGAAATCCGGCGGCCGGGTGGACGACGAGCGATGAACCGAGCACGAGGAACAGATCGGCGGCCAGCGTCTCTTCCCGCGCGCGCAGCATCGGTGCTTCGGGCATGGCCTGGCCGAAGCTGATCGTCGCGCTCTTGATCAGGCCGCCGCAGCAGGCGCAGTCGGGCACCTCGCCCTGCTGCTCGAACGCCTCGCGCAAGGGCGGCAGGTCGTAGCGTTCACCGCAATCCAGGCAATGCGCGTAGGTGCCGTTGCCATGGAGTTCGATCACCCGTTCGGGCGGGATGCCGGAGGCCTGGTGCAGCCCGTCGATGTTCTGCGTGATCACCGCCGGCACCTTGCCCTGGCGCACCAGCAGCGCGACGGCCTGATGGCCCCGGTTCGGCTTCGCCGCCAGCAGCACGTCGTCGCTCAGGAATTTGCGGCGCCACGCCTCACGCCGCACCCCTGCCGAGGCGACGAAGTCCTGGAACAGGATCGGCTTCGCGGTCTGCCAGATGCCGGTTGGGCTGCGGAAATCGGGGATGCCCGATTCTGTGCTGATGCCCGCGCCGGTGAAGACCACGACGCGTCCCGCCTGCTCGATCAATCGCCGCAGCGTCGCGGCATCCTGCGATCCGCCCATGCGTCATGGTGGCAGCGCCGGCGCGCGTACCGCAAGGGCAACCATGGTGCCGAGCGCCGCGGTGCGCGCATCGCATCGCGGCCGGGGGGGCATCGCCGTCGCCGCGGGAGATTGCGAACCCAGCCCGGTCAGCGCGCCGGCAGCACGCGTTCCAGCGGCACACTGCGGCAGTCCATTTCGTATTCCAGGTCCACCACCGGCGGCCGGCAATGCTGCCAGGTCACGCCGTGCCGTGCCGCGCCCCGCGCGACGATCTCATCGGCCAGGAAGGGATGAATGTCGTGCACGGTGTAGACCTGCGCGGCGGTCGTGTCCTTCCAGGCGAAGCCGAGCGCGGCCATGCGCCGCTCCATCTCGTCCAGCACGTAGCGCGCCTTGGCGCGCAGGCCGGCGGGCGAAAGATCGCCCAGCGCCACGGTATGGTCGCGGTAATTGCCCATGCCCTCCCGCGACTCGCCGCTGCCGGCGACGACGAAGGACGGCGCGGCCGCCGCATCCGGCACGGTGTAGGAGAAGGCATGGAAGGACGGCACCGCCGGCTTGTGGATCTCGGGGCAGACATTGCTCCGGGCCACCGGGTTCTTCCCGTCCTGGACGATACCCCATTCGGTCAGCGTGCCGGCGTAGATCTCGTTGAAGGCGCGGAACCCGTCCTCGGTGAAGGGCTCCGGCGATCGGAGCTCGCAGGCGCAGAAGGCCTGTCTGGGCCGGCCTGCCGCCTCCAGCACCGCGGCGATGCGCTGAAAGCCCTGGGCGAGCGGAACGGGTTCGGCGAAGCGGACACGCTCGACGCGGAATCCCGGTTCGGCGGCAACGCCGCCCGAATACTGGAACACGGCAGGAATGAAGCGATACCCGCCCGCGGCGGCGGTGAGCGTGGCGTACATGACGATCTTCCCTGCTTGGCGGCCCGCAGCGTCGCGCGCGGGCCACGCAAGTCAAGGCACCGTCAATGCCGGGTGCGGGTGCCGGAGCGATGGCAGCGGGCGGTGCGGCGCTTCCTCCCGCCGCCATCCTGCTTGTTCACGGTGGCCCAGGCGCGGCGCTCCGCCTCGGCGCCCGGCACGCCGCGCTGCTCGTAGCCCTGTTCGATATGCTCCGCCTTGCGCTTCTGCCTGGAAGTGTAGGCCGACTTGTCCCCGCGTGACATCAGCGCCTCCTCTGCTGGCGCGGATCCAACGGCGGGCGAGGCGTCGGGTTTATGCGGGCCGGGGGGCCAGACGCCGCGCGCGGCGCCGTTGCGCAAGCCGTTCGAACGACAGATAGACGACCGGCGTGCTGTAGAGCGTGAGCACCTGGGTCAGCACGAGTCCGCCGATGATGGTGATGCCGAGCGGCTGGCGGAGCTCGGCCCCCGGCCCCATCGCGAGCGCCAGCGGCACGGCGCCGAACAGCGCGGCCAGCGTCGTCATCAGGATGGG
>JAYRQX010000380.1:0-6744 GCA_041910415.1 Acetobacteraceae bacterium
GCAGCGCAGGATGATCTCCTGCATCCAGGGCGGGCAGTCGCGCCGGATGGCGCGCGGCGGCGTGGGATCGCGCCAGATCCGCCGCCGCAGATCCTTGAGCCGCTGCGGATCGCCGAAGGGGCGATCGCCCGTGACGAAGAAATACGTCAGCACGCCGATGGCGAAGAGATCGCTGCGGGCTTCGGTGCGGATGCCCATGGTCTGTTCGGGCGCCATGTAGGGCGCCGTACCGTAGGGAAGGCGGAATTCCTCCTCCATGAGATCGGGCAATTGCTCGTGGTGGGAGAGGCCGAAATCCACCAGCACCGCCTCCCCCGTCGGACGGGTCAGGATGTTGGAGGGCTTGAGATCGAGGTGGATGACATGCTGCCGGTGCA
This sequence comes from Acetobacteraceae bacterium, assembly GCA_041910415.1. Lineage (GTDB taxonomy): Bacteria > Pseudomonadota > Alphaproteobacteria > Acetobacterales > Acetobacteraceae > JAYRQX01. The sequence goes on from JAYRQX010000380.1 coordinate 378, forward strand.
GCGCATCCACCGCCGTCGCGATGCGGGCGCCGATGGCCGCGGCCTCCTCGATCGGCAGCGGCAGCGACCGCAGCCTGGGCAGCAGGCTGTCGCCGGGGATGTGTTCCATCACCAGATAGGGCCGGCGGTCGAAGCCCGCGCTCGCGATCACCCGCGGCACATGCGGGCCGCTGAGACGGGGCAGGATCATCTGCTCCATCTCGAAACCCACGATCGCCGCCGGGTCGTCGCCCTCCTGCAGCCGCGGCACCTTCATCAGCAAGGGGACATCGCGATGGTCGGGGTGCGACACCTCCCACAGCATCGCCATGCCGCCGGCGTGGACCTGGCGGACCAGGGTGAATCCATCGATGACGTCGCCTTGATGGAGACGAGCCTGCGCCATGTTCAGCGGCCCTCGAACAGCCGGAGCGCCAGGCTCTCGGGCAAGCCGGCCGCGCGGATCTTCCCGGCCGCGGTGCGGATATCATAGGGCACGCGCATCCAGGCAATGGTCGTGGCATCCGTATCGAGCATGCCGTAACAGGCGGCCGGGTCGCCATCCCGCGGCTGCCCCACCGCCCCCAGCACGGCGAGCCACTGGCGCGGCTTCGTCAGCGGCACCGGAACGGCCGTCACGGGCCTGAACCGGGTGACCTTGGCCGTCGCCGTGATGCCGTAGAGACAGGGCGTGTGCACATGGCCGCAGAAGGTCGCGAGCGCCCGGGTGGATTCAAGGCTCTTCCGCGCGCCCTCGGTGTCGGTGACGTAGTTCCAGCGCGCCGGCGCCGAGGCGTCGGCATGCACGTAGAGCCGATCCTCCTCCTCGATCTCGAGCGGCAGCGCGGCCAGGAAGCCGGCGGCCTCGGCGGTCAGGACGGATTTCGTCCAGCCGATGGCAGTCGCCGCCGCTCCGTTCATGCCGGAACTGCCGACCTGGACGGCCGCGTCGTGATTGCCCTGCAGCGCCAGCGCTCCCCGTCCGACCGCCCCCATGACCGTCTCGACCACCCATTGCGGATCGGCGCCGTAGCCGACCAGGTCGCCCAGGAAGACCTGCCGCTCGGCGCCGCTGCGCGCTGCATGATCCAGGCAGGCCTCGAAGGCCTCACGATTGCCGTGGATGTCGGCGAAGAGAGCGACGCGCATGCCTCTGTCCTGGCTGTCCTCGCGGCTGCTTTAGCAGCCCCCGCGGCGGCGGACGATGTTCCCGCCCATGGGAAGGTCAGACCGGTGCGAGGCGACGATGCGGCGCCGGCGGCGGGGTGATGAGGATCGCATCGCCTGATCGCACGGTCCCGCCCTCCAGCACGGTCGCCATGACCCCCGCCCGGCGCAGCAGCCCGCCTTCCGCATCGCGGCCCAGGCAGGCGGCCATCAGCCCCGGCCGATAACGATCGAGCTGCACGCAGGGATTGCGCAGCCCCGTCACCTCGACCATGGCCGCCTCGCCGAGTGCGAGGCGCGTTCTCGTGGGCAGCGCCAGCAGGTCGAGCCCGCGCGTCAGGATGTTCTCCCCGATGGCGCCGGGCGCCAAATCGAAGCCGGCGGCGTTGAGCTCGTCCAGCAACTCAGCCTGCAGAAGGTGCACCTGGCGAAGATTGAGCTGCGTCGGATCGCGCGCGACGCGCGAGCGGTGCTTCACCGTGGCGCCCGCATGCGCGTCGCCCGCGACGCCCAGACCCGCAATCAGTTCGATCCAGAATTCCGGCCGCTTGCTGAAGCGATGGCCCGCGGCGCGGCTGACGGAGACGACCGTGCCGTCAGTCACTCGGCCGCCGCGGCCGGCCGGCGCCCGGCGAAGCGCGGCGCGACCTTCTCCATGAAGAGGCGGATCGAGTTGCGCGCGAACTCCGCGGTCATCGGCCCCAGGCGGAACGAGCCGATCACGCCGCCGACGCCCGTCGCCGCGATCTCCGCCATGCGCGCCGCGACCGTCTCGGGCGATCCGGCGATCAGCGCGTGCTCGGCCTGGATGCGCGCCGGCAGCGCGCGGTCCTCCTTCTTCATGATCAGGCCCTGCTCGGCCTGGATGCGCAGCCGCATCCGCGCGCGGTGCTCCTGCATCGCCTCGAAGGCCGGCAGGCCGACGCGCCAGGCCTCCTCGTCCGTCTCGGCGACGACGACGTTCCGCCACACCCAGCTCTCCGCCATGCAGCGCGCGATATGCGCGGCGTCGAAGCCCGCCTCCTCCATGGTCGCCTGGTAGGCAATCAGGCGGCTGCGCGTGGTCTCCAGCGACTGCACGTTCATCAGGAAGGGCACGCCGCGGCGCGCCAGGTGCTTCGCGCCCTCTTCCGAAGACGCAGCGCGGATCAGGTAGGGATGCGGCTTGGTGTAGGGCGTGGGCCGGAAGGCTGGCGCCTGCACCTGCCAGTATGTCCCGTCGTGCCTGAACCCGTTCGGACCGTTCCAGGCCTTGAGCATGATCTCCTCGGCCTCCTCGTAGCGCGACAGCGCTTCCTCGGCCGGGATGCCATAGCCCTGGTATTCGTAGACGTTGTAGGCCGTGCCGCGGCCGAGGCCCACGATGACGCGCCCCTTGCCGATGTTGTCGAGGATCGACATCTGCTCGGCGAGCCGGGTCGGATGGTGCAGCGAGACCTGCGCGACCGCGAAGCCCACCTTGATCCGCTTCGTCGCCGCCAGCACGGCGGCCGCGAAGGTGACCGGGTCCACATAGGCGCAATTGCCGTCGAAATGATGCTCGGCGAGCCAGAGCACCTCCACGCCCAACTCGTCGCAAAGCTTCGCTTCCTCGATGCTCTCCTCGATGATGCGCGCGTCGTCGTCGGGATTGCGCGCCTCGGGGAACAGGAAATTGCTGAAGCGGAGCATGCTTGCCTCATGCGGTAGGGTTGGTACAGCGTAGCCCAAGCGCAGGCGGGGGCAACCGCCCTGCCGGACCGGAGGTGCTGCTTGGGCCGTTCTGCGCGATTGCTGTTGTTCCTGCTCCTCGCCCTGCCGGACGCGGCCCGCGCGCAGGGCTTTCCGGACAGGCCGATCCAGCTGCTCGTGGGCTTCTCCCCCGGCGGCAACATCGACATCGCCGCGCGGATGGCGGTTCCCTTCCTGGAACGCCATCTGGGCAATGGGACCAGCATCGCGGTCATCAACCGTCCGGGCGCGGGGGGTACGATCATGCTCGGCGACTTCGCCCAGGCGCGGCCGGATGGCCACACCATCGCGCTCGTCTCCTTCCCCGCGGTGGTGACGGCGTTGCACGACAGCCAGCCGCGCTACCGGCTGGAAAGCTTCGCCTATGTCGGCCTGCTGACCGACGAGCCCTACACGCTCTTCGTCGGCCGCGACACGCCCTACCGTTCGCTGGCCGACCTCGTCGCCGCGGCAAGGGCGCGGCCCGAGGAGATCAGCATGGCGGGCGCCGGTGCCGGCAGCGCGCCGCACCTCGCGCTGATCGGCTTCGAGCGTGCGGCCGGCATCCGCTTCACCTGGGTACCTCTGCCTGGCGCGGGGCAGATCATGGCGCTGGTGCAGGGCGGGCATGTCACGGGCTCGGTCTCCACCGTCAGCCTGACGGTGCGCCCGCACCGCGCCGGCGAGGTCCGCATCCTCGGCATCATGGAGCGTGAACGCTGGTCCGGTGCACCCGACATCCCGACGCTCCGCGAACAGGGCTTCGACGCGGTGGCGAGTTCCGCCCGCGGCTTCGCCCTGCCGGCCGAGACGCCCGAGGCGATCCAGCGGCGCTGGGAGGATGCGATCCGCCGCACGGCCGAGGATCCTGAGTTCCGCGCGCTGGCCGAACGCGACCACCTGATCGTGCGCCATATGGACCGCACCGCGATGACGGCCTTCGCCCGGGCCCAGTACGAGGAATACGGCGCGCTCTGGCGGAGCGCCCCCTGGCGCCGCTGAGAGCCTGCATCGCGGAACGGCGGCGTTACGGTGCGTGGAGGTGGCAGGCGACGGCACCTGCCGTGCCGCCGGGCGCCGGCAGCAGCGGCGGGACCTGCTGTGAGCAGACCGGCATCGCCCGCGCGCAGCGCGGATGGAAGGGACAGCCCGGCGGTGGCGCGGCCGCCGAGGGAATCTCGCCGATGATGCGCGGCAGGTCGGCCCTGAGCGTCGGGTCCGGCACCGGATAGGCGTCGCGCAGCATCGCGGCATAGGGATGCAGCGGCGCCGCCAGCACGCGCGAGACAGGCCCTTCCTCCACGATCCGTCCGAGATACATCACCGCCACGCGCTCGCAGAACCAACGCACGACCGAAAGGTCGTGGCTCACGAACAGGAAGGCGAGGCCGCGCCGCTTGCGCAGCTCCTCCAGCAGCAGCAGCACCTGCGCCTGGACGGACACGTCGAGCGCGGAGACCGGCTCATCGGCCACGATCAGCTCGGGCTCCAGCGTCAGCGCGCGCGCGATGCCGATGCGCTGGCGCTGGCCGCCGCTGAACTCATGCGGATAGCGGTCGAGCGCAGTCGGCGGCAGCCCCACTTCCTCGAGCAGCGCAGCGGCGCGGCGACGGGCGTCCTGACCCTCCGCGATGCCATGCACGCGCATGGGCTCGGTGAGCGCGGAGCCGATGCTCTGGCGCGGATCGAGCGAGGAGTAGGGGTCCTGGAAGACGATCTGCAGCTTCCGGCGCAGCGTCTTCAGCGCGGGGCCGCGCGCGGCCAGCACATCCTCGCCCCGGAAGCGCACCGTACCGCCATCGGGTTCGATCAGCCGCAGCAGCGCACGCGCCGCGGTGGACTTGCCGCAGCCGCTTTCGCCGACCAGTCCAAAAGCCTCGCCGGGACGGATGGTGAAGGAGACATTCTCGACGGCGCGGACCGTAACGGTCGTCGCGCGCGGGAAGCCACGCCGGACCGTGAAGTGCTTGCGGAGGCCCGAAACCTCGAGGAGCGGCGCCTCACTCATTGCGCAGCTTCGGATCGGTCGCGTCGCGCAGTCCGTCGCCGATCATGTTCAGCCCGAGCACGAGCAGCATGATCGCCATGCCGGGGAAGATCGCGAGCCAGGGCGCGTCGAGGATATTCTCAAAGCCGTCGCGCGTCATGCCGCCCCAGGTGGGCGTCGGCGGGCGGACACCGAGGCCGATGAAGGAGAGGGAGGCCTCGACGCGCACGGCGGTCGCCATCCACAGGCTGCCCATGACCAGTACTTCGGAGAGGATGTTGGGCAGGATGTGGGCGAAGAGGATGCGCAGATGCGAATAGCCGAGCGCATGCCCGGCTTCCACGAAGGCGCGTTCCTTCAGCGCGAGCGTCGGCGCACGGGCGATGCGGGCAAAGGGCGCGATCGCCGTCAGCGCAATGGCAACGACCAGGTTGATCAGGTCCGGCCCCAGCAGCGCCACGACAATCAGGCCCAGGATCAGGCTGGGGAAGGACAGCAGCACATCCATCGTCTGCATGGTGATGAGATCGAAGCGCCCGCCGACATAGCCGCTGACCATGCCGATGACGCCGCCGATCACCATCGCGGCCGCGATGGCGCCGAGCGAGACGGTGAGCGAGATCCGCGCCCCCCACATGAGACGCGAGAGGATGTCGCGCCCGAACTGGTCCGTGCCGAGCCAGTATTCGGCGCCGGGCGGGGCGAGGCGATTGATGATGTCCTGTTCCGACGGGTCGTAGGGCGCGAGCCAGGGCGCGAAGACCGCGGCGAAGACAATGGCCAGCGTCAGCACGAAGCCGAAGGTGGTGGTGGGGTTGCTGCGCGCGCGGGCCAGCGCCTTGCGCCAGCCCGGCACGGATGGCGTGCCCGATGCGGCGTCGTCGGCCGTCGCGCTCATGCCGCCTTCACCCGCGGATCGATCACGCCATAGAGCAGGTCGGTGATCAGGTTCACCACGACGATCAGGAAGCAGTAGATTACCATCAGTCCCTGCAGCATCGTGTAGTCACGCTGGTTCAGCGCACCGACGATGACCTTGCCGAGGCCGGGGCGGTTGAAGACCACTTCGGTCAGCACCGAATTGCCGATCAGGATGCCGACATAGAGCCCGACGACGGTGACAACGGGCAGCGATGCGTTGCGCAGCCCGTGCACCCAGACGACGCGTCGCCAGGGCACGCCCTTGGCACGTGCCGTACGGATGTAGTCCTCGCCCAGTGCATGCAGCATGGCGCCGCGCGTGACGCGCGTGATGTAGGCCGCCATGACCAGCCCCAGCGTCGCGGCCGGCAACACCAGGCGATGCAGGCGGTCGCCGATATCGCTCAGATCCGCATTCCCGATCACCGGAAAGATGCGCCAGTGCAGCGCGAAGGCGAGCAGCAGAAAGATACCGGAGACGAAGACCGGAAAGGAAAGTCCGACCAGCGACAGCAGCCGCGCCATCACATCGATGACGCCGTTGCGGTGCAGCGCCGCCCAGATGCCGACCGGCACGCCGACCACCACGCCGATCACCATCGC
>JAYRQX010000381.1:0-4825 GCA_041910415.1 Acetobacteraceae bacterium
ACGGCCATAGCATAGACGGGCGCCGGCGTCGCCGGAAAGGGCAGCGGATCGGCATGGTCCGGCGCGAGGATCGCGCCGGTCTTCGCCTGGTCCGGCCGTCCGAGCGCCACGATCTCGCCCATGGCAGCCTCGCTCGCCTTCGCCGCTTCGCCTCCTGCATAACGCGTCACGCCACCCACACGCTGGCCGCCGAGCGTCGCACCGTCCTTGACCTGGCCGCGCCAGACACGAACGTAGGAGAAGCGTCCCGCATGGCCGGCATGCTGGGTCTTGAAGACCTGGGCGAGCGCGTCGCCTTCTGCGCTCAGGCCGCGCTGTTCCATCGTCTCCGTCACGTCGGGGGTGTCGTGCCGCAGTGCCTTCCAGAGCCGCAGCACGCCGCCCTGCCGCTCTGCCGCGCCCATGAGGACCTCGTCCATCGCGCCCTTCGCCACATCCGCGTGCAGCGCCTGGAAGATCTCCGCGGGTGTCGCGACCGCGTCCTCGAGCACCTTCTCGAGCAGCGTGTCGTCATGGTCCGCCAGCGCTTCGACCAGCGCCGCGCGCGCCTCGCTTTCGCGTTGCTTCATGCTGTCGGGGATGCGCACGATCTCCGAAGGCTGGCCCTTGCGGTAGCGGTAGGCGCGCTCGCTCACCAGGTCCACATAGCCGACGACCTGTCCGCCCTCGCGGATCGGCACCTCGCGCAGCACCAGCGGGCGGCGCGAATGCGCCTGCAGGGCCGCCAGCGTGTCGCGCACGGGCGCCTCGCCGAGCGTGTCCACCTTGTTGACGAAGACCATGGCCGGGATGCCGGCCTGTTCGATCGCGTGGAACAGCGGTGCCACGACGGGCGCCCGTGCGGGGTCCGGCTCCACCACGATCACCGCGACATCGGCGACGGCCAGGGCGCAACTCGCCTCGTAGCCGAACTCGACGTTGCCCGGGCAGTCGAGGATCGCCCAGGGATCGCCCATGAAGCTGCAATGGCCGACGCGCAGTTCCGTCCCCATCACGCGGTTGCGGCCATCGGTCGCTCGCTTGGGGGGCGTGCCGGCGACGGTGAGCATCGCCTCGAACAGCGTGGATTTGCCGGAGCCCTGTGGGCCGATCAGGGCCACGGCGCGGGCTCTTCTGCCGTTGGAATTGCTCGTTGCTGACATGTCGCATGCCTCCTTGGTCAGGGCCGGTGATCCGGCCTTCCATCGGGCAGCGTCCGGCGGAACCTTCCGCCGCCGTGCGGCGATGCTAGACCAGAACGGCGCGGCTTTGCGAGACAGGGTTGCTTACCTTCCGCCTTCGGGCATTCTCGGCGCCACGCAGACAGGAGAGCGCATCATGCAGAACACGGAACAGATCTGGCGCCTGGTGGACGACAAGCGCGAGGATTTCATTGCGCTCGCCGATCGCGTCTGGGGCATGCCGGAGCTCTGCTACGCGGAGTTCAAATCCTGCGCCGAGCACACGCAGATGCTGGAACAGCAGGGCTTCCGCGTGACGAAGGACGTCGCGGGCATCCCGACCGCGGTGATGGGCGAGGCGGGGGAGGGCGGGCCTGTCATTGCCATCCTCGGCGAATATGATGCGCTGCCGGGCCTGTCGCAGGAAGCGGGCGTCGCGGTGAAGAAGGCGCTGCCGGGCGATGGCGCGGGGCATGGCTGCGGGCACAACCTGCTCGGCTCGGCCGCGCTGCTGGCCGCCACGGCGGTCAAGGACTGGCTCGCCGCCAACGGCATCAAGGGCCGCGTGCGCTATTATGGCTGCCCGGCCGAGGAAGGCGGCGCCGCCAAGGGCTTCATGGTGCGCGAGGGCTGCTTCGACGACGTGGATGTCGCGGTCACCTGGCACCCCGCCGCCTGGACCGCGGTGGACGACATGAAGTCGCTCGCCAATACGCGCATCGATTTCAGCTTCGCAGGCCGCGCCAGCCACGCCGCGGCCGCGCCGCATCTGGGGCGCAGCGCGCTGGACGCGGTGGAGCTGATGAATGTCGGCGTGAACTACATGCGCGAGCACATGCCGTCCGATGCGCGCATCCACTACGCATACCTGGACGCGGGCGGCATCGCGCCCAACGTGGTGCAGGCGACGGCGACGGTGCGCTATTTGATCCGCGCCCGCGACCTGCCGGAGCTGAACCGCCTGGTCACGCGCGTGCGCAGGATCGGCGATGGTGCCGCGCTGATGACCGAGACGAGCGTGTCCACCAAGGTGGTCTCCACCGTCTCCAACCTGCTGATGAACACGCCGCTGGCCGAAGCGATGCACGCCAACATGATGCGCCTGGGCCCGCCGCCCTTCGACGAGGCGGACCGCGCCTTCGCGCGCGAGATCCAGGGCACGCTGAGCGAGGAGGATTATGCGACCGGCTTCCGCCGCTATGGCGTGAAGCAGCAGCCGGACCTGCCGCTCTGCGACCGCATCGTGCCGCTGGATGCGGTGGGCGAGCCGATGATGGGCAGCACGGATGTGGGCGATGTCTCCTGGAAGGTGCCGCTGATCCAGGCGCGCGGCGCGACCTATGCCATCGGCACCCCCGGCCATTCCTGGCAGCTGACCGCGCAGGGCAAGTCCGGCATCGCGCACAAGGGCATGGTGCATGTCGCCAAGGTGATGGCGGGCACGGCGGTGGACGCGATCAGCAACCCCGCGCTGATCGAGGCGGCGAAGGCCGACCACAAGGCGCGCACGGATGTGACGCCCTATGTCTGCCCGCTGCCGCCCGACGTGCAGCCGCCGATCCGGATGTCGGCCTGACCGCGGAAGGGGGGAGCCCGTGCTCCCCCTGTCAGCGCGCGTTGTAGCCGCCATCCACCAGCAGGTCGGCGCCGGTCATGTAGCTGGACTCGTCGCTCGCCAGGAACAGCGCGGCGTTGGCGATCTCCTCGACCCTGCCCTGGCGGCCGAGCAGCGTGAGCGGACCGTAGAAGGCGAGCGCATTCTCCACGCTGCCGATGCGCTTCATCGTCCGCTCCGTCGCGATGGGTCCGGGCGAGAGGCTGTTCACGCGGATGCTGTCCTTCGCATGGTCGATCGCCATGCAGCGCGCCATCTGCACCATGGACGCCTTGTGCGTGCCGTACCAGAACCGCCCGGCACGCCCGACATGGCCGAGCTGGGACGCCATGTGGATGATGCTGCCGCCGCCGGCGTCGCGCATGCGGGGGATGGCGAAGCGGCTCATCAGCATCGGCCCCGTGACATTCACCGCCAGCGTGTGGTTCCAGTCTTCGAGCGGGATCGTCTCCGCCGTCGCATCGGGGCAGAAGGCAGCCGCGTTGTTCACCAGCACATGCAGCGCGCCGAAACGCGAAACCGCTTCGGCGACCGTCGCCTCGGCCTGCGCGGGATCGCTGACGTCGCAGGCGAAGGGCGCGGCATTCGGCCCGATCTCGGCCGCCAGCGCGGCCGCTGTCCTGCCCTGGATGTCGGCGCAGAGAACGCGCGCGCCTTCTTCCGCGAAGCGTTTCGCGATGGCCGCACCGATGCCCCAGCCGCCCGCGCCGGTGACGATCGCGACCCTGCCCTGGAGCCGCATCAGTTCGAGATCCCGAGCTGCCGCACGATGGGCACCCAGCGTTCCACCTCGCCGCGTACGAAGGCGGCGGCGGCTTCCGGCGAACTGTCGGGCCAGACTTCGGAGGCATTCTGCCGCAGCCGCTCCTGCACGCCCGGATCGGCGACGGCGCGGCGCGCGGCGTCGGTCAGGATGGCCGTTGCTTCCGGCGGCGTGCCGGGACGAACAAAAAGCGCCTGCCAGGCGATCAGCTCGTAGCCGGGCACGCCGGATTCCGCCAGCGTCGGCAAGCCCGGCATCAGATCGGACCGTTCGCGCCCCGAGACCGCGAGGCCGCGCAGCCGCCCTTCGCGGATCAGCGGCGCCAGCATCATCGGGCTGTCCACGGTCAGCTGCATGCGCCCGGCGACCAGGTCCTGCACGGCGAGCGCCGCGGTGCGGTACGGCACGATGGTGAAGTCCAGATGCGCGAGGCCCTTCAGCAGCTCGCCCGCCAGATGGTTCGTTGCGCCCGGGAAGGTCGAGCCGTAATTCGCGGCATCCCGCTGCTGGCGCAGCCAGGCCAGCAATTCCTGTACGTTCTGCGCCGGCACGGAAGGATGCACCGCCAGCACGGAGGGCTGCCGCGCGGCCAGGCAGATCGGCTGGAAATCCGTGATCGGGTCGTACGGGAAATCCGGCCGCACCGCCTTCATGACGGGATGGTTGTTGGTGCCGATGAAGATCGTGTAGCCGTCGGCCGGCGCGCGCTGGAAGGCGGTCGCGCCAATGGTGCTGCCGGCGCCGACCACGTTCTCCGGCACCACGGGCCGACCCAGGATCGTGCCCATCTGCTCGGCGACGATGCGCCCGACGATGTCCGTCGCACCCGCGACGCCCACGGGGATGATCATGCGGACCGGGCGGTTCGGAAATCCGCCCTGCGCGCGTGCCGGCGCGGCCAGGGGCAGCATCGCAAGCAGGGATCGTCGGCGGAGCGGCATCGTCTCGTCCTTCCTCGTCCTAGTCGGTCAGCCTCGTGCCGGTGCGCTGGATCACCCCGCCCCAGCGTGCGAGTTCGGCTTCGATGAAACGCTGGAATTCCCCGGGTGTGCTGCCCATCGCATCCACACCGATGTCGTTGAGCCGGTTGCGCAGCGCGGGATCGCGCATCGCAGCGGCGATCTCGGCACTCAGCCGGTTGACGATTGCCGGGTCCGTGCCGACGGGAAACAGCGCGCCCTGCCAGACCGTCACGTCGAAGCCCGGCAAGCCCTGCTCGACGATGGTCGGCACGTCAGGCAGCCGCGCGTTGCGCTGCGCACCGGTCACCGCCAGCGCGCGCATCCG
>JAYRQX010000382.1:0-4491 GCA_041910415.1 Acetobacteraceae bacterium
ATCGAGGCGCTGGCCGACCCCGCGGTGCAACGGCGCTTCGAGGAGGCCGGGGTGGATCCCATGCCCGGCGACGCCGCCCGCGCCAGCGCCTTCGTGCGGGCCGAGACCGCGAAGTGGACCCCGATCCTCCGCGCCAGCGGCGTCCGGCCCGGCTGACCCGGTGATGGCCGAGGAGGAACTTCTCTACCGGCTCGGCATCGCGATCGCCTGTGGCCTCCTGGTCGGGGTGGAGCGCCACTGGCGCGAGCGGGAGGAGGTTGCCGGGGCGCGCATGGCCGGCATCCGCAGCTTCGCCATCATCGGCCTGCTCGGTGGCCTGGCCGGCGCGCTCGCGGCCCTGGGCGGGCGCGAGATGGGCATGCTGCTGCTCGGCCTCGCCTTCCTCGGCGTGACGGGCGCCATGGTGGCGCTGCGGCTGCGCGAGGCCGCGGCCCAGAACAGCGTCAGCGTCACCGGCATTCTCGCCGCGCAGGCCACCTTCGCCACGGGGGCGCTGGCGGTCATCGGGGATCCGCGTGCCGCGGGCGCCGCGGCGGTCGCGCTCACCGCCCTGCTTGCCTCGCGCGACATCCTGCACGGCTTCGTCCGCCGCCTGAAATGGCAGGAACTGCGCTCGGCGGTGCTGCTGCTCAGCATGACCCTCGTCGCGCTGCCCCTGGTGCCCAACCGATCCTTCGCCGCGCTCGGCGGCCTGAACCCCGCGAGGATCTGGCGCTTCGCCATTGTGCTCGCCGGCGTGTCCTTCCTCGGCTACCTCGCGGTGCGCCTGCTCGGGAGCCGGCGCGGGCGGCTGCTGGCGGGCGCCGCGACCGGCCTCGTCTCCTCGACGGCCGCAACCATCACCGCGGCGCGGGATTCGAAGAAGCGTGCGGAGGAGGAGCGGGATCCGATCGTCGCGGGTGCCCTGGCGGCGGGCGCCGTCGCCTGGCTGCGTACGGCGACGCTCGCCTGGTGGGTGGCGCCCGTGATGGGCGGGCTGCTGTTGTCGGGATTGATCCTGGGCGCGGTCGTCCAGGGCGCGGCGGCCTGGTTCCTGGCGCGCGGTGCGCGCGGCACGGCGCCGGAGGCGCAGCCTGGCAATCCGTTCGAACTCATCGCCGTGCTCAAGATGGCCCTGCTGCTGGCCGTCGTCGCGCTGGCCGCGGAGTTCGCCGCGGCACGCTTCGGCGGGGCGGGGCTCGGCGTGGTCGCCGCGACCAGCGCGCTCGCGGATGTGGATGCGGTGACGCTCTCCATGGGCCAGGTGGCCTACGGCCCGGGCGGCGCACGGATGGCGGCGCAGGCGGTCGGGATCGCGGTGGCGGCGAACACGGTCGCGAAGGCCGCCTATGCCGTCGCGCTCGGCAGCCGCGGGTTCGCGGCTCGCTTCGGGGCCGGGAGCGGCGCTGCCCTTCTCGCGGCATCCGCCGCGCTGCTGCTGCAGTGACGGGTGCGGCGCCGGCCGCGACGCGGCAACTGCATTTCTTCCGAGACTTCCTGCGCCTGGCGGGTCCTTGGTGGACGGGGCCGGAACGATGGGTGGCGGCGGCGCTCACGGCCCTGCTGCTCGCGCTCGGGATCGGCCAGGTACTGCTCGCCATCCGGCTGAATCTCTGGCTCGCCGATTTCTTCGATGCGCTGGAGCGGCGGTCCTTCGACCGCTTCCTGCATCAAGCCGGTATCCTCGCCCTGCTTGTCCTCGGCACCATGGCGGCGAATGCCGCGCATCTGGTGGTGAAGCGACGCATGCAGCTGCGCTGGCGCCGCTTCCTGACCGAACGCGTGGTCGGGGCGTGGATGGATCGCGCGTTGCATTACCAGGTGGCGCTGATGCCCGGCGACCACGACAATCCCGACGGGCGCATTGCCGAGGATGTCCGCATCGCGATCGAATCGGCGGTGGATCTGGCGCAGACGCTGTTCTACGCGGTGCTGCTGCTGGTGAGCTTCGTCGGTATCCTCTGGTCCCTGTCGGGGCTCGTGCACTTCGCCGGCGCCGACGTGCCGGGGCACCTGGTCATGCTCGCCCTGCTCTACGCGGCGGGCGGTTCCCTGGTGGCCTGGCTGCTCGGGCGGCCGCTGGTGGGCGCGACGGATGCCCGGCAGACGCGGGAAGCCGATTTCCGCTTCGGGCTGGTGCGGGCGCGGGAGACGGGTGCTCCGATTGCGCTGGCCCGGGGCGAAAAGGCGGAACGCGGCCGGCTCGCGCGGCTCTTCGACCGCATCCTGCCGGCCTGGGGCGCACAGACCGAAGGGCTCGGGCGGCTGATCTTCTTCTCGTCGGGCTACACGATGCTCGCGCCGATCTTTCCGCTGCTGGTCGCCACGCCGCGCTACATCGGCGGCGCGCTGACACTGGGCGAAATGATGCAGTCGGCGCAGGCCTTCCAGCAGGTGGCGGCCGCGCTCTCCTGGCCCGTGGACAACCTGCAGCGCATCGCCGAATGGCGCGCCTCGGTGGAGCGCGTGCTGGTGCTCGCCGAGGCGCTGGGCCAGGCGGAAGCCGAGGTCACGGCGACCGCGGAAAGTTCGATTGCGATCGAGCGTGCCGATGACGCGCCGATCCGCACCGATGGACTCGACGTTGCCGCGCCGGATGGCACGGCGATACTGGCCGCGGTGTCGCTCGACCTGCGGCCGGGCGAGCGGGTGCTGGTGGAAGGCGAGCAGGACGCGGCGATGACCCTGTTTCGCGTCCTGGCGGGGGTATGGCCCTGGGGCCGCGGCACGTTGCTGCTGCCACCGGAGCAGGCGATTGCCGCCGTGGGCGAACGCCCCTACCTGACCGACACCACGCTTCGCGCAGCCCTGATATTTCCGGCGGAGGACGCTGCCTTCGCGGAGGCGGACCTTGTGGCCGCGCTATCGCGCGTGGGGCTCGATCACCTGGCGTCGCGCCTCCTCGACCAGGCCGACTGGACGTCCGTGCTCTCGCCGGGCGAGGCGCAGCGCCTTTCGGTCGCGCGGCTGCTGCTGCACCGTCCGCGCTGGGTGTTGATGGGCGATGCGCTGGATGCGCTGGATACGGCGGCGGTGGCCGGTCTTCTTTCGACCTTGCGCGAAGCCATGCCGGACGCCGCTGTCGTGGTGCTCGGCCGCCACCCGGGTTCGCCCGAGTGGTTCGACCGTCGCCTCACGCTCGAACGCGATGTGTCCGGGCAGGTGTTGCTGCACGAGGTGCGGGCTCGCCGGGAGGCCGCCCGGATGCCGCGCCGCCGCCCGCTGCCCGTGGTGGACTGGCTGCGCCGCGGCTACGGATTCTACGACCGCGATTGAAGTTGCTCAGTCCGTCGGCTGCGGCCCGTCATAGCCTTCGACAATGATCAGATCGAGATCGGCGCGGCCCACGCGCTTGGCCATGGCGGCTGCGTATTCGGGCGACGAGTAGCAGGCCATCGCGGTCGCGTGGTCCCGGAACTCGATGACGACGTTGCGCGAGCGCGCGCTGCCTTCCATCGCCTCCGCCTTGCCGCCGCGCACCAGGAATCGCGCGCCGAATTTGCGGAAGGCCGCGGCGTTGAGCGCCACATATTCCTTGTAGCCCTCGGGGTCCGTCACGTCGCCGCGCACGACCCAGTATGCCTTGGCCATGGGTGCTTCCTCCGTCAGATCGTGATGGCGACGCGGCCGACCAGCCTGCCGTTGCCGTCGCGGATCGGGTCCTCGACATCCTCGGCGAGCCGCGCCGCGGCGGTGGCGTCGAGCAGGCCGAGCTTGCCGATGATGGCCGCGAGCACGCCCATCTTCGCCCGCGTCGCGCCGTCCGCGACCTTGACGGCGATGCCGAGGCCGCGTTCGGGCACGAAGCCCAGCACGAAACCTTCCGCGCCGCTCTTGAGGATGACGCGGCCGCCCGTGGCGCGGACGATCTTCGACGTCGCCTGGTCGCGGCCGGAGAGATGGTCGGGATAGGCCGCCATCGCTGCCTGCAACCGTCGTATCGCGGCCCTGCGCGCCTCGCCTGCGACCTTCACGGCCGCGAAACACGCCGCGGCGCGCGCCATGTCGGCGACGGAAAGCGCAAGCGCGGGCAGACTGCAGCCATCCGTGCCGCGCGCCAGCGTCGCCGCGTCGCGGCCGAGGAGTTCGGAGAAGGTCTCCAGGTAGAGCCTCTGCGTCGGATGCGACGGGTCCTGGTAGCCCGCGACCGGGGCGCCGAGGCGCTTCGCCACCGAGAGGAAGCCGCAATGCTTGCCCGAGCAGTTGTGGAAGATGCGCGACGGCCCGCCGCCGCCGCGGATCAAGGCAGCCTGGTCGGCGCCGCCGCGCGGCAGGTCGGGGCCGCAGGCGAGCGCGCTTTCCGCCAGGCCAAGCCGGTCCAGCCAGTCGCGCACCAGCGCGACCTGGAAATCCTCCGCGCGGTGGGAGGCGCAGGCGAGCGCGACATGCTCCTCCGTCAGGCCGAGCGCATCGGCCGCACCCGTCTCGACCAGCGCGATGGCCTGGAAGGGCTTGAGCGAGGAGCGCGGAAAGGTGACGAAGTCCTGATCGCCGAGGGAGAGCACGGTCCCG
>JAYRQX010000383.1:0-1579 GCA_041910415.1 Acetobacteraceae bacterium
CGGCAATCATAATCACGCGGCAGCGCCCGGCCCTTCGAGCGGCGGGTGTTCGCGCGAGCCGCAGCGGCCGTGGTGGCCACGGTGGCCGCAGGCGCCGCGCGGTGCGGCAAGCATGGCCGCGCCGAGGGCGACGAGGCCGAGGGGCCACCAGGTGTGCACGGCGTCGCGCAACGCCTCGGTGGGAACGATGCCGAGCTTGCCCAGCAGCAGGCCGGTGCCGACGGCGATCAGGGCGATGGGAAAGATGCGGAAGCGCATGTCGTCCTCCCCGCCTCAGGCCGCCGGGCCGCGTCCGCCGCCCCAGCCGGGGCGACCGGGACCGAAGCGGCGCGTCAGCTCGTCGAAGCGCGACTGCTGTTCCTTGTCGAGCGCGGCATAGAAGCGCCGGGTCGCCGCGGCGACCTGGTCGAGGGCCGCGCGGCCTTCGTCCATGCCCTTCTGCGCGCGGTCGAGGCGCTCGATGGCCGTGGCGGAAGGCGCGGCTTCGCGCCAGGCGCGAACCTTATCGCCCATCTGCTCGGCCTGGCGCGTGATGGCGGCGCGGAAGGCGGTCCACTCGGCTTCCTGTTCGGCGCGCAGTTGCAGGCCGGCGTGCAGCTTGTCCAGGCGGGCATCGGCCAGCGCCTTGACGTCGCCCTTCTGCATGGCATGCATCATGTGCGGGCCCATCCCGCAGCCCATGGGGCCGTCGGCCATGACGAGGCCGGCGCCGATTCCGGTGGCGGCGACGAGTCCGGCGCCGACCAGGGCGCGCTTGAGATTGCGGTTCATTGTGTTTCTCCTGTTCAGGTTGGCGGCGCGCCCCGCCCGGGGCACGCCGTTCCGATCGCATCGGATGGCGCCATTTGAGCGGGGCTTTGTATGCGGCGTATGTCCGCGCGGGCGGCGTTCGGCAAGCGCGTGTATCGCCCCCGGCGGCGGATACAGTGGGATACAAAACGATGCGCGCTTCGCGGTATAAAGCCGCCATCGACGCTGCCGCCCTGCCCTGCGCGCCCCCATGTCCGCCCCGGTTCCCGTTCCCGATCACATCCTCGTCGTCGACGACGACAGGGAGATCCGCAGCCTGCTTTCCAGCTACCTGGAAAAGCAGGGCCTGCGCTGCACGGCGGTGGGCGACGGCCGCGCGATGCGCGCCGCCCTCGAGAAGGGCCGCTTCGACCTGGTGGTGCTCGACGTCATGCTGCCCGGAGAGGACGGCCTGGCGCTCTGCCGCTGGCTGCGCGCGACGCCCGCGCATGGGGGGCTGCCTATCCTGATGCTGACGGCGCGCGGCGACGACATGGATCGCATCCTCGGCCTCGAACTGGGCGCCGACGACTACCTGACCAAGCCCTTCGTGCCGCGCGAGCTGCTGGCGCGGATCGGCGCCATCCTGCGGCGCAGCCGCGCGCTGCCGCGCAACCTTGCGGCCGAGGCGGCACCGCGGGCGCGCCAGCTCGCCTTCGCCGCTTGGCGGCTGGACACCGCGGCGCGCCACCTGATCGACGCCGAGGGGGTGGCCGTGCCGCTCTCCGGCGCGGAGTACCGCCTGCTGGCGGTGTTCCTCGCCCACCCGCAGCGCGTGCTGAACCGCGAC
>JAYRQX010000384.1:0-3572 GCA_041910415.1 Acetobacteraceae bacterium
CGCGCCGCCATTGCTGCCCGTGACGATGCGCTGATCGCGACGCTGCGGTCCCGGCTGGAACGGCTCGACCCGCGCGACCCCGCGGTCTGGCGCGGCTATGTGATGCTGGGCAATGCGGAGCGCACGCGCGGGCGCGCCGATGCCGCCGCCGCGGCCTGGGACCGGGCGCTGACGGCCCATTTCGATGTGGGACTCGCGCTGGACTACGCGACCTTCGAACTGGAACGCGACCGTCCGGAGCCGGCGATCGCCCTGATCCGGCGGGCGCAGCAGACGAATCCGGAGGGCGATCTGCGCATTCGCGTCCTGTTCCTGCTCGGCGCGGCCGAGGAGAAGGCCGGCCGGCCGGCCGAGGCGCGGCAAGCCTGGCAGCAGATCATCGACGCCTCGCCCGAGGATGCGCCCTGGCGGGCCATGCTCCAGCGCCGGATGGACCGGCTGCCGCCGTGAGCGACGTGCCGGTCACGCCCGAGGAAATCCGCTTCGCCTATCGCCTCCTCCTCGGGCGGGAGCCGGATCCCGGCGGGCTCGCGCATTACAGCGCCATGGCCAGGCAGGCGGGCCTGACGCCCGAAGGGCTGCGGGAGATCCTCATGGCCTCCGAGGAGTACCGCCGGCGCGCGCGGCAGCGGGTCGTGGAGGTGCCGATCGGTGACTACAGGGTGATCGTCGATCCGATGGAACCCTGCTTTGGCGCGGTCGTCGCCCGCGATCGCAGCTGGGAGCCGCACATCGCGGCGGTGATCGGCCGGGTGCTCTCGCCGGGCGGCGTCCATGTGGATATCGGCGCCAATATCGGCATCACGGCCTTTCGCGCCGCCCGCTGCGTCGGCCCATCGGGCAAGGTCATCGCCTTCGAGCCCGATCCCACCAACGCCGCGCTCTTCCTGCGCGGGGTTGCGGCGAATGGCTTTGGCAACGTCACGTTGTTCCCCCTCGCGCTGTCGGACCGGCGGGAGGTCTTCGCCATGCAGGGCGGGTCCAACGGCTACCTGGTGCCCGCCGCGCAGACCGACATCGCGATCCAGGCGATTCCCGGCGACGACCTGCTGGCCGCGGAGCCAAGGATCGACCTGGTGAAGATCGACATCGAGGGCCACGAGCCCGCCGCGCTGCGCGGCCTCACACAGACCCTCGCCCGCCATCGGCCGCAGCTGCTGTGCGAGTTCAACCCGCGCTGCCTCAGGGACCATGCCGGGGTGGCGCTGGAGGATTTCGCCGCCCAGCTCTTCGCGCTGGCGCCGGAGGTCACGGCGATCGAGCATGACGGGCGGGAGACGCGGTTCGGCGCGGCGGCCGATCTCGGCGCCTTCTGGCGCCACTGCAACGCGCGCGCCGTGGCGACCGGCTTCCTGCCCGATGGCATGGTGCATCTGGACCTGCTGTTCCGGCCGGGCTGACCGGCCGCCCCTTGCAATCCGGGGCCGGCAGCGCCTACTCCCGCCCCGACAGAGGGCCGCCCGGCCCCCGGACGAGGACGCGAATGAACTGGATTTCCGACTGGGCGCTGCCAAAGATCCAGGGCCTGTTCAAGCGGGATGTGCCGGAGAACCTCTGGCACAAATGCCCGGCCTGCGAGCAGATGATCTTCCATCGCGACCTCGAGCGCGCGCTGCATGTCTGTCCCCATTGCGGGCATCACATGCGCATCGGGGCGCTGCGACGGATCGAGATCACGCTGGACCAGGGCTTCAGCCGGATCGAGCTGCCGAAGACGCCGGCCGATCCGCTCCGCTTCCGCGATCAGCGCCGCTATTCCGAGCGGCTGCGGGAGGCCCAGCAGAAATCCGGCATGGATGACGCGGTCGTCGTGGCGCATGGCATGATCGAGGGCGAGCGCGCGGTGGTCGCGGCCTTCGAATTCGCCTTCATGGGCGGCTCCATGGGCGCCGGCGTGGGCGAGGCCATCGTCACCGCCGCCAGGCTCGCCGTGCTGCAGGACGCGCCGCTGATCGTCTTCACGGCCTCCGGCGGCGCGCGCATGCAGGAAGGTGCGATCAGCCTGATGCAGATGCCGCGCACGGTGATCGCGACGCGGCTGGTCAAGGAAGCCGGGCTGCCCTTCATCGTCGTGCTCTGCGACCCCACGACCGGCGGCGTGACGGCGAGCTTCGCCATGCTGGGCGACCTGCAGATCGCCGAGCCCGGCGCGCTGATCGGCTTCGCCGGCGCGCGGGTGATCGAGCAGACCGTGCGCGAGAAGCTGCCGGAAGGGTTCCAGCGCGCCGAGTATCTGCTGGAGCACGGCATCCTCGACCTGGTCGTGAAGCGGCCGGAGATGCGCGCCACGCTGAAGCGCGTGATCTCTCTTCTTCGCGTGCCCGTGCTGCTGCCGGTGCCCGAGGAGGAGCGGCTGGCGCTGCCGGCGCCCGAGGCCGAGGCGCCCGCGGCCCCCGCGGAATGAACGAGGCGAAGGGGCTGGGCGGCCGCTCGGCCCCGGTCATCGAGCGGCTGCACGCGCTGCATCCGAAGCTCATCGACCTGAGCCTCGATCGGCTGCAGGCGCTGCTGGCGCGGCTGGGACACCCCGAGACGCGCCTGCCGCCCGTGGTGCATGTCGCGGGCACCAACGGCAAAGGCAGCAGTTGCGCCTTCCTGCGCGCGATCGCCGAGGCTGGGGGGCAGCGCGCGCATGTCTTCACGAGCCCGCATCTCGTGCGCTTCCACGAACGCATCCGGCTCGCCGGCGCGCTGGTCGCCGAGGACGCGCTGGCGGACGCGCTGGAGGAGGTGGAACGCGTGAACGCCGGCGCCGCGATTTCCGTGTTCGAGGTCATCACGGCGACCGCCTTCCTGCTGTTCTCCCGCGTGCCGGCGGATGTGCTGGTGCTGGAAGTGGGGCTGGGCGGGCGGTTCGACGCGACGAACGTGGTCGAGCGCCCCGCGGCGACGGCGATCGCCAGCATCTCCCGGGACCACACGGATTTCCTGGGCGACACACTGGCAGAAATTGCCTTCGAGAAGGCGGGCATCATCAAGCCGGGCGTGCCCTGCGCGACCGTCGAACAAGCCGAGGAGGCGCGGGAGGTGATCGCGCGCGTGGCGGCCGCGCGCGGCGCGCCCTTGCTGGCGGCGGGGCGCGACTGGTTCTGCGAAGCCGTGGCGGGAGGCGTTGCCTATCGCGATGCGCGGGGCGCGCTCCGCCTGCCGCCGCCGGGGCTGATCGGGCCGCACCAGGCCGAGAATGCCGGCCTCGCCATCGCGGCGCTGCGGGCGTGGAATCCGTCCTGGCTGACCGATGCCGCCATCGCGGATGGTGTCGCACGTGCCCAATGGCCGGCGCGGATGCAGCGTCTGCCGGCCGGCAGCCTCGCGAAGCTGGCGCCGCCAGGCGCGGAGCTGTGGCTCGACGGCGGTCACAACATCGATGGCGGCCGGGTCGTCGCCGCCGCGCTGGGCGATCTTGAGGAGCGCGTGCCGCGCCAGCTTGTCGTCATCATCGGCATGCTGTCGAACAAGGATGTCGGCGGCTTCCTCGCCAACTTCACCGGGATGACGCGCCACATCGTCGCCATTCCGATTCCCGGCAGCGCCAACGCGCATCCGCCGTCGGCGATCGCCGATGCCGGCCG
>JAYRQX010000385.1:0-1986 GCA_041910415.1 Acetobacteraceae bacterium
CGACGCGATCGGCGCGTCCAGCGTCAGCAGCGCCCAGTCGGCGCCGGCCGGGCCCTCGCCCTGGAAGGCCGCCGCCACAGTCACGCTGGCCACGCGCGCATCGGCGACCGCGGCGCCGAGATGGTAGCCGAGCCGGAAGCGGATCGCCGAGGCCGCGGCCGGCGCCCGCGCACCCGCAGGCATCACGCAATGGGCCGCGGTCAGCACGCGCTGCGGTCCGATCAGCGCGCCAGTGCAGATGTAGCGGGCATTCGCCTGGAGCACCTCGACGCGCCCGAGCGAGCGCCAGGGCGAGTTGTGCCGGTCCACCTGGGCGCGCGGATCGTCGGCCCCGATGCCGGGGCGGTTGGGCTCGTAGGGCCGCGCGTTCTGCGCCAGCGCCGCAGCGGGCAGCAGCATCCCGAGCACGGCCCGGCACAGGACAGGAAGGGGGGTTCGTGGGGTCATCGCGTCGTATCCTGCGACGCGGGCCGCGCCTGATGCAACGCTGCCATGCCGGATGTGACAGTGGGCGCGGTCCCACTATAACCTCCGCAATCAAGACTCTCGCACGGGACGTCCCGGACCCATGGAAGCCGCCCTTCTCGATCGCCTGCAGGCCGAGCGCACCGCCAAGCGCCCCGTGGCCCTGCTGACGCGCCTCGCCGACGGCGCGCAGCGCCTCTTCCCGCTCGATGCCGTGCCCGATGCGCTGGCGGAGGAGGCGCGCGCTGCGCTCCGCCACGACACGGCGAAGACGGTGGAGGCGGCGGGCGAGGCCTGGTTCATCCATCCGCACAATCCGCCGCTGCGCCTGATCGTGGTCGGCGCCGTGCACATCGCCCAGGCGCTGGTGCCGATGGCCGGACCGCTGGGGTTCGAGGTGATCGTGGTCGATCCCCGCCGCGCCTTCGCGACCGAGGAGCGCTTCGCGGGCGTCACGCTCATCACGGAATGGACGGACGACGCGATGGTGGCGCTGGCGCCCGATGCGCGGACGGCCGTCGTCACGCTGACCCATGACCCCAAGCTCGACGACCCCGCGCTCGATGTCGCGCTGAAATCGCCCGCCTTCTACATCGGCGCGCTGGGGTCGAAGCGCACCCACGCCAAGCGCGTCGCGCGGCTGACGGAACTCGGCCACGGCGAAGCGGCCATGGCGCGCATCCACGCCCCTGTCGGCCTCGACCTCGGCGGGCGCACGGCGCCGGAGATCGCGCTCTCGGTCATGGCCGAGGTCGTCGCCGCGCGCCACGGCACCGCGCTCGGCGCACCGCGCAGCCATGCGCCCAAGGACGATGCGACGCGCGTCAGCGTGCGGATCGGCGCATGACCCTCCATCCGGGCGCCATCGGCCGGGGGCCGCTGCCGGCCGCCGATCCGGACGGGGCCGAGGCCTTCCGCCGCGCGCCCCGGACGGCGTTCCTCACCGACCCCTACGGGCACAGCCCCGCCCTCATGCAGGAGACGCCGAAAGGCCATGAGCCCCGAGACTGAGACGCAGGCCGCGGGTCGGCGGAACGCCGCATGATCTTCGGTCCCACCCCGCTCGAGGAAGCGAAGGGCGCCGTCCTTGCCCACACCGTCCGGCTCACCGGCAAGGTCATCAAGAAGGGCACGGTGCTGGACGACGCCGCCGTCGCCGCGCTCAGGGAGGCCGGCAGGCGGGAGGTCATCGCCGCGCGGCTCGAGGCCGGGGACGTGCCGGAGAACGAGGCCGCGGACCGCATGGCGGAGCTGCTCTCCGCGCCGCTGCTCGCACGCAGCCGTGCCGCGACGGGGCGCGTGAACCTGCTGGCCGAGACCGCGGGGCTGCTGGTGCTGGACGCTAGGCGCATCGACCGCATCAACGCGGTCGATGAGAGCGTGACGGTCGCGACGCTGCCCAACTACACGCCCGTCAGCCCTAAGGAGATGGTGGCGACGATCAAGATCATCCCCTTCGCCGTGCCGGGCGCAGTGCTCGGCGTGGCGGAGGCCGTGGTGCGCGCGGCGAACCAGCCGCCC
>JAYRQX010000386.1:0-2872 GCA_041910415.1 Acetobacteraceae bacterium
CCTTCACCGCCGCCGGGCTGCGTTGCGCCCGCCACGCCGGACCGTTTAGCGTCGCGCATCATCGGGCGGGTCGGTCTGGACTCCGCAGGCATCCGGGATCCTGACAGTCCGGACCGGCGCATCGGTCCGTGCTGAATCGGGGCTGGGGGAGATGGTCGGGCGGTGACCGAGGCCCAGGCGCAGCTGCGAAAGGCCCCGCGGGTGACGGTGGTGACGCCGACCTTCAACCAGGCCGACCTGCTTCCGCTGACCGCCCGCAGCGTCTGCGACCAGACGTGGCGCGATCTCGAATACCTCATCCTCGACGACGGCTCCACTGGCGACACGGCGGCCGTCATGCGGCAGTTGCGAGACCCCCGGGTGGCCTGTCTCCGCCACGAGAACCGGGGCGAAGCGGCCACGACGAACCGCGGATGGGCCATGGCGCGGGGCGCGTATTTCGCGATCCTCTCCTCGGACGATCTGGTGAAGCCGCGGTGGCTCGAATGCATGGTCCGCTTCATGGACGAGAACCCCGACATCCTCGTCGCCTATCCCGACCATGACATCATCGACCTCGGCGGCAGCGTGATGCAGGTCGTGGCGGCGCCGGACTATCGCCGGGACGCGATGATCGCGGCCTTTCATCCGTTCCCGGGGGTGGGCGCGGTCATCCGCCGTGATGCCCTGCGCGACCTGCATGCGCTGCGGAACCCCGAGTATCGCTATGCGCCGGATCTCGATTCCTGGCTTCGCCTGAGCCTGCGCGGCCGCTTCGCACGGTTGCCGGACGTCCTCGGCTCCTGGCGACAGCATGGAGGCTCCATCACGGTCGCGGAGCGCAGCCGCCGGCGCGCCGTCGAGATTCTGCGCATCGCGCACCGTTTCTTCACGATGCCGGACCTCCCGCGGGAGGTTGCGCGGCTGCGCGTCTTCGGGCTCGCGCAGGCGCATGATCTGGCGTCCTGGATCGTGCGGGATACGAGACCCCTGACGTCGGCCCTGTATCTGCGCCGATCCCACGCGATCTCTCCGAGAGAGCCGGATTTCATTCCACGCTGCCGGAGCCGCGGTGCCAGGCCGGACAATTCACAGATCCTGCGGCTGCTCGGCAACAGCCTCCGCCATCGGTCCGTTTCCTTCGCTCGTCGCGTCGGCCGCAGGCTGGCACGCGCGGCACCATCGCTGCCTTGCCGCCCGCCTGCGGCGACGCCGCCTCTGCCTCAGGACACGGGCCCATCCGTGCCCGCCGTGCTTCCGGCCTTGCCCATACCCGCACCCGACCCGGTACGTCAGAGGATCGCGGTGCTGTCGCCGACGACGTCGCTCCTCCACCGCATCCGGGAGCGTGCCGCACGCCCCGCCATGCCTGCCATCGCACAGGTCACCGGCCGAATTCCCGCCGCCATGCCGAACGGCATCGACCATCTCCTCGTCGTGCCCTGGGTCCGTGGCATCGGCGGTTCAGAGACCATGACGGACCGCCTGATCGAGGCGCTGCGCCGGCACCACGGCGACGACGGCCTGTTCATTCTCGCGCCCGACGCGTCCTGCAGCCCTGCGGCCCTCACGCGCCATCGCGGCCTTCCCTTCCTCGGCCTGTCGGACATCGACGCCTCGCTCGACGATGCGGCGCGCGTGGAGATCTTCGATCGCGTGATGATCCAGCGCCGGCCGAAGGTAGCGCATGCCGTCAACAGCCTGGCGGCCTGGGGCGGCTTCCGGGACCGCGCGCGATCCCATGCGGCCAACAGCGCGCTGTTCGCCGCGGCGGCGGAGACGCCCTGCTGATGCGCGCCCTCGTCACCGGCGCCACGGGCTTCATCGGCGCCGCGCTCGTCCGCGCGCTGCAGGCGGAAGGCGCGGTCGTGCAGGCGGCCGGACGCCATGCGGCGACCGTCGAGACCTTCCCCTTCGACATCCTCGCCACGCCACGCGACGTGCTGCGCGCCATCATCGAACGCAGCGGCTGCGACATCATCTTTCATCTGGCGGGCACGACGAGCGATGCCGACGGAACGCTCGACCGCATCAATGTGGGCTTCGCCGACGCGCTGCTGGATGCCGCGTCCCGTGCGGCACGACGGCCGGCCGTCGTGCTGGCCGGCACGGCGGCCGAGTACGGCGAGGTTCCCGAATGCGCACTCCCGGCGCGCGAGAATCACCCCTGCCGCCCGGGAACGCGGTACGGCGCCAGCAAGCTCCGGCAGACGGAACTCGGGCTGTCCGCTGCCGCGGGCGGCGTTCCGGTGTTCCTGCCGCGCATGTTCAACGTCATCGGCCGCGGCATGCGGCCGCATCTCAGCCTTGGACGCTTCGCGCGGGACATCGCCGCGCTTGGCCCGGCAGGCGGCGTCATCACCACGGGCCCGCTGGATGCCAGGCGCGATTTCCTGGCGGTCGGCGACGCGGTGCGGGCCATGATCGGCCTCAGCCACATGCCCGATGCCGTCGGCAAGGTGGTGAATTTCTGCTCCGGCGTCCCGCGCGGCATGCAGGAGGTCGTCGATGCCCTGACGGCCGCGGCCGCCGCGCCCGTCACGGTGGCGATCGACCAGGCGCGGTCCGGCGTGAACGCCCTGCCCAGCATGTATGGCTGCACGCAGAGGCTGGAATCCCTGGGTCTCGGCATCGGCGTGCCGTACCTTGCCCGCGAGATGGCGCAGCTGCTGCAGAGCTATGGCCCTGTCGCCGCTCTGGCGATGGGCGACGCCGGATGATCGGCGGACTCCTGCGCCTGGGCCGACCGGTACGGGTCCTGCTCGATCTGCGCGAAGGCGGCGGCATGCGCGGTTTTCACCTGGCAGCCAGCGTCGCGCACCTTATCGCGCGCGGGATCAAAGCCGAATTCTGGGCGCTGCATGCCGACAACGACGATGTCATGCTGGAGATC
>JAYRQX010000387.1:0-2990 GCA_041910415.1 Acetobacteraceae bacterium
CGCCTGATAGCCCTCGACTGCCTGTCGCATTTGCAGCACAACCACGGTGGCGCGATCGCCAGCGACGACCCGGAGTACGTGCACCAGATGCGGGTCGCCACCCGCCGCCTGCGCGCCGCGATGCGCATGTTCCGCCCCGTGCTGCCCGAGGATTTCGCCGACCGCCTGGTGGCCCCGATGCGGGACCTGATGCGCACGCTCGGCCAGGCCCGCGACCTGGATGTCCTGATGACCGAAATCGTCGCGCCGGTGGCCGCCGCCCTGCGCGACGAACCCAGGTTGACCGATCTGGCGGGTGCCATCACCGACCGCCTGTATGCCGCGCGCAACCATACCCGCCATGTGCTGCAACAACCGGGCTACGGGCAACTGCTGCTGACCGCGTCCGCCCTGCTGCAGAACGCGCCCTTCGTCGCCCCGCCGGCCGAGGGCGACGTACCTTCCCTGCTGGATTTCGCCGACCATCGACTGCGCCGCCTGCTCAAGCGCACGCATGCGCTGGCCTCGGCCGCGCGCGCCGAAGATCCAGCCTCGCTGCATGAGTTGCGCATCGCCATCAAGCGCCTGCGTTATGCCATCGAGTTTTTCGGGCCGATGATTCCGGGCCAGGCCGGCGAGAAGCTGGTCCGCCGCCTGGCAGGACTGCAGGACGAACTCGGCCAATTGAACGACCTCGCCAGCGCCGGCACCCTGCTGATGGTTTGCGCCGGCACGGACGCCCACCTGCGCGAGGCGGTGACACTGATCGGCGGCTGGCACGGCCCGCGCCACGCCGCGCTGCTGGCGGACATCCCGGACAAATTGAAGCGCGTGCGCGGCATCGATCTGCCACACCTGGGCGGTTGAACCAACGCCGTCCGGCGAAAGTCAGCCCTGGCGGGACGGCGCCGAAGACCATGCGATGACCTGATCGATCACCCAGGACGGATCGTCCAGGGGCAGGTCGTGGCCGGCCGACGGATGCAGCGCCAGCGGCACGCGCCACGCGTGCGCCAGTCGCCGTGAGCATTTGCTGTCGACCAGGCCGTCGCCAGCCGATGCCAGCAGCAGCATCGGGATCGGCGGCGGTTGCGGCGGCGCGCGATAGCGCGCCGCCGCAATCAGCTGGCGAAGCGCGTTCGCCGTCGACACGGGACTGTCCTCGCGGTTGAGGCACCATGCGTCGATCAACGCGTCGCGCGCCGCCGGCGTCCACACGCGGCCAGAAGTCAGTTCCAGGATCGCGCCTTCGATCGTCCGCGCTGGCGGACGCCCAAGCAGCAAGCGGACCATGCGCGGGTAGTTGCGCGCGCGCAGGCGCTGATGGAACCGGCACCAGGGACGCACGCTGGTATTGACCAGCACCGCAACTGCGAGGTCAGCGGTACGCCGTGCCGCCCACTCTATCGCCACCATCGCGCCCAGCGCCGCCGACTCAACCTCCATCGGCGCGCCGGCGGCGCCGCGATACCAGGGATGACGGGCACGGCGACGTTGTCCGCCAACCATGAAGCGAACCGGATCCGCGGCCTCCACCAACGCGTTGCGCATCAGGTCCACGCCATCCGGATTGGCGCGCGTGCGCAACCCCATGCCACCCGGATTGACCAGCGGCACGAGCAGCAGGCGCATCTCTTCCGTCTGGTGGTTCAGCAACCGAGTCCGCCAGGACGAGACGCAAATCATCCTGCGCGCCGTCAGCAATCCTTGATGCCGCGCGACGAATGCGCCCGGCGACGCTTGCCCGCGCCGGGCAGGCGGGTTATCCGGCGGGTTATCCGGGTTGCCATCACCGGCACGCTGCCCTATGCTGCGGCGCATGTCACCCAGGACGCGAACGCCGGCAGCATCGCGGGAGAGCATCGGCTCGGCGCGCGATGACGCGCGGGCGCCGACCTCGGCCGAGGAGAACGTGCTGCTCGCGCGTTACGCGCCGCTGGTCCGCCGCATCGCGTTCGACCTGCAGAGCATGCGGCCGGAAATCCTGGAGCAGGACGATGTCGTGCAGGACGGCATGATCGGCCTGCTGCGCGCGATCCGCTCGAATCGGAGCGAGCCCGGCGACGCCGCGTTCGCCGCCTATGCGCGCACCAACATCCGCGGCGCGATCATCGACGGTTATCGCGCGGCTGGCTCCATCTCACGGCGCGAATATGCCGCCGCGAAGGCGACCCGGCGCGCGCTGGAAGCTGGCACGGAAGTCAGCGTCGCGCGGCGCGCGCATGCCGAGCAGACCATGGCGGCGGCATGGATGCCGCGCCAGGAGGTCAGCGAAATGCCCGACGACAACGCGGCATTGCGCGACCCGTTTCCCGGTCCGGAGCAACGCGCGATGTCCAACGAATTGCTGCGCAAGGCCGTGGATGCGTTGCAGGCCATCTCGGTGCGGGACCGCAGCATCTTCATCGCCTGCGAACTGGCCGGCGAGCGGCAGACGCTGCTGGCCAGCCGCTTTCGCGTCTCGGTCAGCCGCATCTCGCAGATCATCCGCGAAGTCCGCCGCCAGATCGTGCTGGCGATCGCCTGAGCGGCGCCAGCGGTCCCGGTGCTCGGATGAAGCTGGACGGCGTTCGCTCTATTCCTGGCCGCAGGCGACGCGCACCGCCGCCGCGATGCCTTCCGCGTGAGATTGCACCGCCTCGGCGTCGCTTCCCTCCACCATCACGCGCAGCAGGGGTTCGGTTCCCGATGGGCGCAGAAGGACGCGGCCCGATTCGCCGAGTTCACTCCGCGCCTTGTCCACCGCCGCCGCGATCGACGGATCGCCGTCCCAGCCGAAGCCTGCCGGCAGACGCACGTTGATCAGCCGTTGCGGATACAGCGTCACATCGGCGCAGGCCTCGGCCAGCGTCTCCTTGCTCCGACGGAGTGCGGCCAACACCTGCAACGCGGCAATGATGCCATCGCCCGTCGTATGCCGATCGAGACAAATGATGTGTCCGGAATTCTCGCCGCCGAGCACCCAATTGCGCTCCTGCATCATTTCCAGCACGTAGCGGTCGCCGACCTTC
>JAYRQX010000388.1:0-4439 GCA_041910415.1 Acetobacteraceae bacterium
CCATGCGCTCCACGTTCCGCTCCACCGTCCCCGCCATGCCGCGGATGAACAGCAGCACGCCGATCTTCTGCCCCAGCATGGAGCCCGCCAGCATCGCGCTCTCCCCATAACCGACGACGGGGATGTCCACGAGGCTGCGGATCTCCATCAGCGAGGGCTCCGGCAGCGTCGTCAGGGCAAAACAATCAAAACCCTGCTCCTCGGCCGCGATCGCGCCCATGACGAATTGCTGGCTGTGGAGCGTCTGGAAATACGCATACATGATGTCGTTGCCAGGATACTCCGTGCGGTAGGTCTCCCGGTGCATGCCGTGCATCACGATCTCGGTGCCCGGCGCGGCGACGCGATTCAGGTGTTCCGACATCGCCTCGGCATAGGCGGGCAGGTTCTCGAGCACGGTGAAGCTGTGGTGCCAGATCTTCATGCGTATCGTCCTTCAGTCGGCCCACATGCCGCCATTGATGTCGAGCACTTCGCCCGTGATGAAGCCGGCATCGGGGCCGGCGAGGAAGCAGATCGCGGCCGCCACTTCCTCGGCACGTCCCATCCGGCCCACGGGGATCAGCGCCTGCAACTGCGCGGGGAAGTTCGTCGTCATGGCGGAGGCGATCGGTCCCGGCGCCACCGCATTCACCGTGATCCCGTCGGCGGCGAGTTCGCGTGCGAGGAAAAAGGTCATGGCATGCACGCCGGCCTTGGAGACGCCGTAGGCGACGTTGCCCGCGCGGTCCTGCTCCGCGCGGTCGATCCAGGGCCGCGCATTGCCGCCATTCTTGCCGATGATCGATCCGATGTTGACGATGCGCCCGTAGCCCTTCGCGCGCATGGCCGGGATCACCGCCTGGCAGCAGAGGAAACTGCCCTTGAGGTTGATGCCGAGGACGCGGTCCCACTCCTCCTCCGCCAGCGTCGCCGCCGCACCGGTGGACACCACGCCCGCGACATTCACAAGAATGTCGAGCCGGCCGAGGGCTTCGACCGTGCGCGCGACCATGGCCTGGACCTGGTCGCGCTTCGTCACGTCCACGGCCAGCGCCAGGTCGCCGCCTTCGGGCGCCGTCACATCCGCCACCGCGACCCTCGCACCCGCCGCCGCCAGCGCCGTCGCCGTCGCGCGACCGATGCCGCCCGCCGCCCCCGTCACCAGCGCGACGCGGCCTGCCAGCGTGCTCATGCGTTGGGCCTGCGCGCCGCGGCATCCGCGCCCGCCAGCCGTCCGAACACCATGCCCTTCAGCACGGATGTCGCGCCGGTGTAGTTGCCGTAGTAGGTGCCGATGATCTCGCCTGCCGCGTAGAGGCCCGGGATCGGCGCGCCGTCGCTGTCGAGCACCCGCGCCCCGCCATCCACCTTCAGCCCGCCGAAGGTGAAGACATTGGACGAAATGATCGGATAGGCGTGGAAGGGCGGCTCGATGAGCGGCGTCGCCCAGTTGGATTTCCTGGGCGTCAGCCCATGCGTCCCGAGGCCATCCAGTTCCAGCGGCTTCCATTCCCCTGGCGTGCAGGCCTCGTTGAAATGCGCGATCGTCGTCGCCACCGCCTGCTCCGGCAGCCCGATCGCGCGCGCCAGCGCCTCCACGCTCTGGCCCACGATCGGCGCCTGGTCGGTGCGGATGCCCAGGCGGTAATTCGGGATGCGCATGTGCCTGGCATCCAGGATCACCCAGGCGATGCCGTCGCGCTGTTCGAAGATGCGCCGCGTCACACGCTCGTAATACGCGTCCACCGTGCCCGGCGCCTCGTCCGTGAAGCGCTGGCCGTCCTTGTTCACCAGGATGCCGTAGGGAAAGATGAAGACGGAGGGTTCCGCGATGCTGGACCGCGGATCGACCGGCTCCGCGTGATAGCTGCCGAAATCGCCCGATCCCGCGGCGCCGATCGCCAGTGCCATCCGGATGCCCTCGCCGCGGTTGTAGAGCCCGCCCTTGCAGACCGTGCGCAGGAAGACGGAGCGCGGGCCCATGTAGCGGGTCATCATCTCCGCATTGCCCTCGAACCCCCCGCAGGCGAGCACGACCTGGCCCATCATGCGCCGGAGCCGCCCGTCGCCGCGGACGACGAGGCCGGTGACGCGGCCGTCCTCGTCCTGGATCAGGCGCTGCGCTGTCGTCTCGTAGTGGAAGGCGACGCCCAGCGCCTCCGCCCGCGCGGCCAGCGCCTCCACCAGCGCCGCACCACCGCCCACGGGCAGCAGGCGCGGCTGGGATTTCGTCAGGAACTGCGTCGGCAGGAAATCGAAGCGCACGCCCATGCCCTTGAGCCAGGCGACGGTCGGCCCGGCCTTCTCGGCGAAGGTGCCGATCACCTCGGGGTCCAGCATGGACAAGGCGCGTGCATGGCCCGCGCGGTCCGTGGGCGATCGCGCGACCTCCTGCGCCAGATCGGGGTCGGCATAAGGCAGCGCGCCGTTCTCGGCCAGATGCGTCTCGAAATCGTCGGTGACCTCGCTCTCGCTCCGCATGCGCAGATAGGCCTCGGTGTAGCGGCTCTGCCCGCCGCGCTCGGCCCTGGGCGCGCGCTCCAGCACCGCAACGCGCGCACCACCCTCGGCCGCCGCCACCCCCGCCGACAAACCCCCAACACCACACCCAGCCACCACAACGTCGTATTCGCCACCGCCGGCGCTCGTCATTGGATCGTTCCTCCTGGTCCGTGGCGAGAGGTATCCCGGACCGCGTTGCGAAAATTCTAGCACCGTGATCGCGGCCGTCGAGGGTCGGTCGTCATGGATTGACGCGCGCGTCACAGCGTTCACTCTGTCGGCAGAGTCCAACAGCCGGGACCGCCGCCATGCCGATCGCTTTGCGCCTCTGCCTGATGCTGGCCTGCCTTGCCCTGCCGGCTGCGGGGCGCGCGCAGGATCTGCCGCAGCAGCCGGTGCGCCTGGTCGTGCCCTTCGCGCCCGGCGGCACGACCGACATCCTGGCCCGCCTCCTCGCCGAGCGCTTCCAGGCGGAGTTCGACCGCCCGCTCGTCGTGGACCTCCGCCCAGGCGCCGGCGGCACGGTCGGCACGGCGCAGGTCGCCCGCGCGGCGCCGGATGGCGCGACGCTGGTCTTCGGCACGCCCGGCACGCATGGCAGCGCGCCCGCGCTCTACCCGCAGCTTCCCTATGATCCGCAGCGGGATTTCGCGCCGGTGGTGCTGGTCGCCAACGTGCCGAACATCGTGGTGGTGAACCCCTCCGTGCCCGCGAACAGCATCGCGGAGCTGATCGCGCTGGCCCGCGCGCGGCCGGGCACGCTGAACTACGGATCGGCCGGCAGCGGCGCGACCACGCATCTGTCGGGCGAACTGTTCCGGATGATGACCGGCGCGCAGATCGTGCACGTGCCCTATCGCGGCAGCGGCGCTGCGCTGATCGACCTGCAGGCCGGCCAGATCCAGATGATGTTCGAGAACCTTCCGGGCGCCATCGGCTTCGTACGCAACGGGCAGTTGCGCGCGCTCGCCGTCACCTCCCCGCGCCGCGCCTCGGCCGCGCCGGACATCCCGACGGTCGAGGAAGCCGGGGTGCCGGGCTACGCCGTCGTTTCCTGGTTCGCGATCTTCGCTCCCGCCGCGACGCCGGCACCGGTCGTCGCGCGACTGAACGCAGGGCTGCGGCGGATCATCGGAACGCCCGCGGTCACGCAGCGCATGCAGGAACTCGGCGCCGAGCCTGCGGCGGGACCGCCGGCGGAGCTGCAGCGTCTTGTGGCGGAGGAGGTCGCGCGCTGGTCGCGCGTGATCCGCGACGCCAACATCACCATCCAGTAGAGGTTCGTCTTGTCCTATTCCCTCGGCATCGATATCGGCGGCACCTTCACCGACCTGGTGCTACTCGCCCCCGACGGATCCAGCCCGGGCAGCCTGAAGGTGCTGACCACCCATGGCGATCCGGTCGAAGGCATCCTGGACGGCACGCGCAGGCTGCTCGACCAGTGCCGCGTGGCGCCGGCCGCGATCGCCCGCATCGTCCATGCGACGACCCTGTTCACGAACGCGCTGATCGAGCGGAAGGGCGCCGTCGCCGCGCTGATCACGACAGAGGGCTTCGCCGACCTGCTGCAGATCGGCCGTGAACGGCGCTACGAGCTGTACGATTTGCAACTCGTCCCGCCCGCGCCGCTGGTGAGCGAGGCACTGCGGCTTGAAGTGCCGGAACGCGTGAAGGCGGACGGCACGGTGCTGAAGCCGCTCGATCTCCAGGCGCTCGAGGCCCGCGCGGCGGAGGCCGTCGCGGCGGGCGCCACCTCGCTCGCCATCCTGTTCCTCCACAGCGACCTGCACCCGACGCACGAAGCGCAGGCGGCCGCGCATATCGCGGCGAAGCATCCCGGGCTGTCGGTCACCGCATCGCACGCCATCGTGCGCGAGATCCGCGAATACGAACGCGGCTCGACCGCGACCGCCAACGCCTACATCGCGCCATTGGCCGAACGCTACCTCGCGCGC
>JAYRQX010000389.1:0-2347 GCA_041910415.1 Acetobacteraceae bacterium
CACCATCGCCGCCAGCGTCAGGTCGATGGTGTAGGGCAGAACGGAGGTGACCTCGTCCACGATGGGCCGGCCCGTCACCATGCTGTTCCCGAAATCGCCGACCAGCGCCGAGCCCAGGAAGGTAACATATTGCAGCCAGATCGGCCGATCCAGGCCGAGCCGCCCGCGCAGCGCGGCGGCTGCTTCCGGCGTCGCCTGGTCGCCCAGGATCACCAGCGCCGGATCGCCCGGGACGATGCGCACGATCACGAAGACCAGCGTGAGCACCGCCAGCAGGGTCGGCACGGCGGCCAGCAGCCGCCGCAGGACGAAGCCCGCCATCCGCCTCAGCGCAGGCGGGTGGTTTCGGTGATGAGCGGCCCGAGGCTCATCGAGCCGCGGAGCTCATAGCCGTAGTCGAGATTGTCGCGCCGGGCGAAGACCAGCAGTGTCTCGATCATCGGCACGGCGCAGACATTCTCGACCAGCACGCGCTGCGCTTCCCCCCATTGCCGGATCTGCTCGGCCGCATTGGTCGAAACGCGCGCCGCATCGATCAGCGCATCCGCCTGGTTGCAGTGGGAGAAGTTCGTCACCGCCGTCGGCGTCTGCACGATGCTGCGGGAATGGAAGAACTGCGTCAGGTAGATGTCGGCCACCGGGAAGCGCGCCGCCGCGTAATAGACCAGCGGCGAGAGGTTCTGGCGGATCTGCTGGTGGAAGGTCGCATGCTCCACCACCTGCAGATCGAGCGTGATGCCCACGCGCCGCAGCTGCTGCTGGATCACCTGCATGCCGTTCAGCATTTCCGGCAGCTGGGTGTGGATGACGCGGATCGTCAGCCCGTTCGGGAAGCCGGCCTCGCGCAGCAGGGCGCGCGCGCGCGCCTGGTCATGCGGAAGCAGGCCCGGATTGTCTGACGTGCCGAGATAGCCGATCGGGATGATCGAACGCGCCTCGCGCGCCACGTCCTGCCCGCGCCAGCGCGCCATCTCCGCGCGGTTGACCGCATAGGCGAAGGCGCGGCGCACGCGGATGTCGTTGAAGGGCGGCATGGAGGTGTTGAGGTTGAGCAGCGTCAGCTCGCCCGGCTCGAAGATGTCCACGATCGTGTTCGGCACCTGGCGCGTGCGATTCACCCAGGTCTGATCGGACCGCCCATAGTTCAGATCGAGCTCGCGGTTCTGGAAGGCGAGGTCGCGCGAGGCGTCGGAGGGGATGAAGCGGTAGGAGATACGCCCGATCTGCGGGCGGCCGCGGAAGTAGTTCGCATGCGCGACCAGCTCCGCACTCTGGTTCGGCGTCACGCGCTCCAGCGCGAAGGGGCCGGTGCCGATGGGCGCGCGGTTGAAGTCGTTGCCCCGCTGCTCGGCCGCGCGGCGGGAGACGATGTAGCCGCCGGAATAGTTGGTCACGAGGCCGAGCAGGCTCGGCACGTTTTCTCTCAGTCGGATGCGGACGGTGTAGGGATCGACCGCTTCCACCGCCTCGAAGGCGCGGTAGTCCGCAGAGAAGGCGCTGGACTGGGCGTTCGCCGCCTTCTGCAGCGAGAAGACGACGTCATCGGCCGTCAGTTCGCCGAAATCGCCATGGAAACGCACGCCGCGGCGCAGGTGGAAAGTCCAGGTCTTGCCGTCCGGGCTGCTTTCCCAGCGTTCCGCCAGATCCGGTTCGATATCGGCGGGGTTGATCGAGCCGGGGCGGAAGCGCACCAGCCCGTTGAACATCCAGGCGACGACCACGCGGTCGATGGTCGAGACCGCGAAATGCGGATCGAGCCGCCCGACATCCTGCGCCGCCATGCCGACGCGCAAGGTCGGCACCGTCTGCGCGGAGGCGCCGTGGCCGGCCATCGCACCGAAGGCGGCGACACCCGCCAGGAGAACCATGCGTCGCGCCACGCGGCGCAGCCTGGTCGAAATGCCCATCGTTCCGTCTCCCGTCATGCGACGTGGGTTTTCCATTCGTCGTCCCTGACCGCATCCTGCCGCGCGAATCGACCGATGTCGAACGGCGCGAGCGGGATTTCCGTCCGTCCGTCCAGCACCAGTTCCGCCAGCACCTCGCCGACCGCGGGGCCGAGCATGAAGCCATGGCCGGAAAAGCCGAAGGCATGGATCAGCCCGGGCGTGGTGCCGGACGGCCCCATCACCGGCAGGCTGTCCGGCATGCCGCCGTCGATGCCGCTCCAGGAGCGGATGACCATCACG
Organism: Acetobacteraceae bacterium; assembly: GCA_041910415.1. Lineage (GTDB taxonomy): Bacteria > Pseudomonadota > Alphaproteobacteria > Acetobacterales > Acetobacteraceae > JAYRQX01. The sequence goes on from JAYRQX010000389.1 coordinate 2,190, forward strand.
CCCTGCAGGCGCGGGATCAGGGCGATCGCCTTCTGCATGGCGAGCATGCCCGTTTCTGCCAGCGGGCGGGATGCCGGGATCTCCGGCTCGCCGATGCCGCGCCCACCGCCGAAGATGACGTTCCCGCGTGTGATCTGGCGGACATAGACGTCGCCGCC
>JAYRQX010000390.1:0-1785 GCA_041910415.1 Acetobacteraceae bacterium
CGCCAGCCAGGCGACGACCAGCATCATCAGGAGCCCCACGGTCCCTGCCGCCCAGCCGAAGCCGATGGCCGCGATCAGTGCGCCCCAGAGCGGGGAGAAGACGATGCCGCCCGCGCTCGCGCCGTTATAGGCCGAGGCGAGCGCCCGCGGCCGCGTCCGCACGAACCAGGGCGCGATGATCGCGTTGATCGCCGCGGCTCCGAGCGTCACCCAGCCCGCGCCGCTCAGCACCGCGCCGACCAGCAGGATCGTCGGATGCGGCGCGATGCCCCAGAGCAGGGTGCCCGTGGCCAGTACGACCGACCCCGTGGCGGTGACCCCCGCCACGCCGAAGCGCGCATGGAGACGCGGCAGCCGCGCCACGACCAGCGCACCGATCAGGAAATGCAGCGTGACGCAGGCCGAGACGAAGGGCAGGCCCCAGCCCGTGCGCGCGATCACGGCGTGCAGGAAGACCGGCGGTCCATAGAAGCCGAAGCCCCAGCCGAAGGCCGCGATGACGAAGGCGGCGCGCAAGACCTGCGGGCCGAAGAAGGGTCGGTCTGTCATGCGATGATGGATAGGAAAGCCCGGCGCGCGTCGTTTCGGAAGGCCCCGAAACATGGAAGGCCTTGGCAGGGATGCCGCTTGGCCCTACCGGTCCCGCCGCAACCCCGTTCCGCAGGAGGTTTTCCGATGATCGAGCGTCGCGCCCTGTTCCTGGCCGGTTCCGCTGCCGCACTCGCGCGCCCGGCCCTCGCCCAGGCCCCCATCGCCATGACCATCGCGACGGGCGTCGATCCCTCCTTCGCGCAATTCTATGTCGCGCGCGAGAGCGGGATTTTCGAGCGCAACGGCTTGAACGTGACGGTCAACACCGGGCCGTCGGGCTCGGCCATGGTCGCCTTCCTCGTCGGCAACCAGATCAACGCGGCCTATGGCGCGGAGCAGGCGGGCGTCTCCGCCCATATCGTGGACCAGAACGTCGTCGTCGTGGCCGAGGGCGTTGCGCTGCTGCGCTGGATCGGCATCGTCGCCCGCAACGTCGACAGCATGGACGGGCTGAAGGGCAAGCGCATCGGCGTCGCGCGCGGCACGGGCAGCGAGACCTTCTGGCTCTCCGTCGTCGCGCGCCTGAACCTCAACGCCGCCGACTACACCATCGTCAATGTCGAGGCGCCGGAGATGGTGGCCGCGCTCGAACGCGGCAACATCGACGCCTATGCGGTGTGGGAACCCTGGATGACCCGCGGCGTGCGCGCCATCCCGGGCACGCGCATCCTCTTCACCAACGAGAACATCCAGATCATCCGCAACTTCATCTACATGAACAAGGGCTGGGCCGAGGCGAACCGCCCCGCGACCGAACGTTTCATGCGCTCCATGATCGATGCGACGGCGCTGATCGCGTCGAACCGCGACCAGGCCGTGCAGAACGTCTCGCGCTTCCTGCGCCAGGACCGTGCGCTGGTGGCGGAACTCATGACCAAGGTGGAGCACCGCCTGCAGATCACCAACGAGACGCAGGCGAATGTCCAACTCGCCATCGACCAGCTGCGCGGCATGAACCGGCTGGGGCGGGAGGTGACGCCGGCGCAGGTCATCTGGCCGGATGCGCTGCGCTGGGTGGCGCCGGACCGCGTGCGGATCTGACGGCGTGGCCGACCCGAAGCTGGAGCGCCTGAAGGCGCTGGCCTCGCATGTCGCCGAGGTCGCGCCGATGGACCTCACGCTGCGGCTCTGGGATGGCAGCCTGGTGCCGCTCGCGCCCGGAGCGAAGGACGACGTGCAACTGGTGATCGCCTC
>JAYRQX010000391.1:0-5320 GCA_041910415.1 Acetobacteraceae bacterium
CCGCCGTCGATATCGCGCTGTGGGATCTCGCGGGCCAGCGCCATGGCGTGCCGGTGCACGAGCTCTTGGGCGGTCTCTCGCGCGACCGCATCCGCGCCTACAACACCTGCGCGGGCTACGACTACAACTCCCGCCGCGCGGGCGGCGCCGCGGGCCGGCGCGACATCGGCGCAGGCGATGCCGCGATCGGTCCCTATGACGACCAGATCGCCTTCACCCGCGCGGCGGACGAACTCGCCCATTCGCTGATCGAGGAAGGCTTTGCCGCCATGAAGATATGGCCGTTCGATCCCTATGCCGCGGCGTCGGGCGGGCAGTCGATCTCGCTGGAGGATCTGAAGCGCGGGCTGGAGCCGTTCGAGAAGATCCGCGCAGCCGTCGGCGACCGGATCGAGGTGATGGCGGAGCTGCATTCGCTCTGGTCCGCGCCCGCGGCGACGCGCATCTGCCGTGCGCTGGAACCGCTCTCGATCTACTGGGCGGAAGACCCGATCGGGAAGATGGACGACGTCGCCTCGCTGGCCGAGCTCCGCCGCGCCGTGCGCGTGCCGGTCTGCGCTTCCGAAACCCTCGGCGGCAAGGTGGCGTTCCGCGATCTGCTGGTCGCGGGCGCGACCGACATCGTGATGCTGGATCTCACCTGGTGCGGCGGATTGACCGAGGCGCGGAAGATCGCGGCGCTGGCGGAATCCTGGGCGCGCCCGGTGGCGCCGCATGATTGCACCGGCCCCGTCACTTTGGTGGCGAGCGTCCATCTTTCCCTGCATGCGCCGACCGCGATCTTCCAGGAGGTGGTGCGCGCGACGCTCGCGACCTGGTACCGCGACCTCGTGACCGCGCTGCCCCGTGTGGAGAAGGGCTGGGTCATGCCGATGCAGGGCCCGGGCCTCGGCACGGCGCTGCTGCCCGATGTCGCGAAGCGCCCGGACGCGACGGTGCGGGAGAGCCGCGCAGCCTAGGCCTGTCTCCCCGTCCCCTGGTCCGGGTGCCCGCTCGCGCCCCTGCGGCGCGAGCCGGATCGGTGCGGGCTGCATCCCTCCCGCGCTTGCCCGCGGCCGGGGCCCGACGCCTCATACGCGGCTCATTAAGTCCGGACCTGCGGCCAGCGAAGCCGGCCGAGGCCGCGAATGCGGCCCGCTCGCGGTCGGCTGTGCCGATCCGCCGGTCATGCGGACAGCATGCCTTCGGCATGACGGTCCGGCGAGCCAAGCAAACCGGAGGTTTGCGCCCGGCGTATGAGGGTCAGCAAAAATAATACCCACGGTCGAAGCATTCGACCGTTGGTATTATTCAGCGGCGATGGGCGGTGCCTCGGCGGCGTCCTCCTTCTCCTCGCGCTTGGGCGCGGGAGCGGGTGGGCGCAGCGGTTCGGCGGGGCCGGAGATCACGTCGAAATCGAAATCGGTGCGGGTCATGTCAGGTCCTCTTCGTTCGAGGCCACCTGCCGCCGGCGTGTTGCGTTCGTGTGGAATGAACCCACAAAAAAACCGCCTGGCGGGGCGGCTTTCGGGGTTCAGCGCGTATGCGTGATCCTAGGCCGCCGGTGGATACCAGCGGTACCAAAATCGAGCGGTGCGGATCGCGACCTGCGCCATGTGCGCATCAAACACCTCGCCGCCCCGTCGCGCAAGGGCGAAAGCGTCAGTCGGGATGAAAGGGATCGCCGGAGGGTTCCGCGCTCTCGGCGCGATCGAAGGCCTCGCGCCAGGCGGGCAGGGCGGGCAGGCGTGGCTCGGTCGCCGCGAGCTGGCGGAGCGCCACTTTCACCGTCGCGCGGCCGAAGCGGTCCTGCGGCGCCGCGAAGCGCACGGGGCTTTCGCCCGCGCGGATCGCTTCCGTCGCTTCGCTCCGCACCGCCTCCAGCGCCGTCACGCCGAAGCGCGCGAGGAGCCCGGCGAAGGCGCCATGCGCCGCGGCGTCGAAGGGCGTTGCGCGTCCCATTCCATCGCGCAGCGGATGCGCGGGGAAGATGTCGAGGCAGGAGACGAGGCCATCCGGCAGCGGCCGCGTCGCCGGATGCGCGCGCTTCGCGGCCAGCAGCTTCGGCAGGAAATGCGTGTGCGGGCCTTCCGGGGACTTGCCGTCAGGCGGCGGGATCGGCTGAAAAACCTCGATGCGCCCGAGGCGACTGAGGAAGACGCGGTGGGGCGATGTCGCGATGATGGCGCCGAGCGCCGGATTGTCCGGCCCGAAGAGCGGCTTGCCGAGGCCCGCCCGCAACTGGGCGATGATCCAGGGATCGGCGGTGCGGACGCAGGCGCGCAGATGCGCGAAGCCAACGCCCATGTCGAAGAGGATCTCGTCCCGATGCGCCGGCTGCAGGGCGTCGCGGTCGGGGCCGATCTCGGCCACGACATGGGTGCCGCCTGCTTCGGCCTCGGCTTCAGGCAGGCAGAGCGCCGCGCCCTGGCGCCACTGGCCCGGCACGGTGGACGGCTCGGTCCAGGCGATCAGCCTGGCCGCCTCATGCTCCGCCTTGATGGCGATCCCGCCGCGCGCGGTGACGAGGCCACGGCCGCGCGGGCGCCGGACGGTCTCGTCCGCGTCGCGCACGAACTCGCCGATGGCGCCGAACACCCCGACGCCCCAGCCGGTCTTCGGATCGTCGAGCAGGCGGTCGAGCGCGGGGAGCATCGTCGTCGCGATCTACGCCAGCACCAGGTCGCGATAGCCGTCCTTCGCGATGTCCTCGGCCCAGCCGCGATAGGTCGGCGCGCTGCCCGTGTAGCGCGCCACGATGCGCTGCTGCTTGCCGGCGACGTTGATGTTGACGCCCGTCATCCAGCTGTCCACCTCCATCGAGAGCAGGCCCTTGGCCACGTCCATGACGTGTTCCATCCACCGCGCGCGCGCCTCGGGCCGCGCCTCGGCATAGGTGACGCCATGCGCCTTGATGTGCTGGAGCAGCGCGCTCACCCAATCCACGTTGAACTCGATGGAGCGCGGGATGTTGCCGAGAGCGGTGTGGGGTCCGAGCAGCATGAACATGTTGGGGAAGCCGTCCTGCAGCATGCCCACCAGCGACGTTGCGCCATCCTTCCACTGCTGCTGCAGCGTCACGCCGTCCTTGCCGGTGAAGGCGATGCGGTCGAAGGCCCCGCGCAGCGCATCGAAGCCCGTGGCGTAGACGATGATATCGAAATCGTATTCGGCATCGCGCGTCCTGATGCCCGTTTGCGTGATGCGCTCGATCGGGTCGGCCTTGCTGTCCACGAGCAGGACATTGGGCTGGTTGTAGCATTCATAGTATTTCGTCTCGAGCGGCACGCGCCGCGTGCCGAAGCCGTGGTTCTTCGGGATCAGCAGCTCCGCCACGCGCTGGTCCTTCACGCGGCTCCGGATCTTGTTGGCGACGAACTCCGAGACGACGCGGTTGGCCTCCCGGTTCGTCAGCATGTCCTTGAAATTGCCGACCCAGATGCCGAAGCCCTTCTCGCCGTAGAGCTTCTCGAGGATCGCGTTCCGCTCCGCCTCCGTCACATCGAAGGTGTTGGTCTCCATCGGCGTATGCAGGAAGCAGGAGAAGGTCTCATTGCAGCGGGCGAAGATCTCGTCGTAGCGGGCGCGGATCGCCGCCATCTCCTCCGCGCCGATCGTCCCGTTGTGCAGGGGCGCGCACCAATTGGGCGTGCGCTGGAAGACCGTGAGCTGCGCCGCGGTCTTGGAGACCTCCTGGATCGTCTGCACGCCCGACGCGCCCGTGCCGATGACGGCCACGCGCTTGCCCGCGAAATCCACGGGCTCCTTGGGCCAGAGCCCGGTGTGGAAGGACTGGCCCTTGAAATCGTCCATCCCGGGGAAATGCGGCATGGTCGGCGCGGAGAGCGCGCCGATCGCGGTGATGAGGAAGCGCGCGGTATGGCGGCTGCCGTCCTCGAGCGTCACGGTCCAGAAGCGCCCGGCCTCCTGCCACGCGCAGGCCGTGACGCGCGCGCGGAACTGGATGTCGCGGCGGAGGTCATACTTGTCGGCGACCAGGTTCAGGTAGCGCTCGGTCTCGGGCTGCGGCGCGAAATGCTCGGTCCAGTGCCACTCCTCCAACAACGCCTTGTCGAAGGAGAAGCCGTAGGAATAGCTCTCGGAATCGAAGCGGCAGCCGGGATAGCGGTTCCAGTACCAGGTGCCGCCGACGCCCGTGCCGGCCTCGAAGAGGCGGGCGGTCATGCCGAGTTCGCGCAGCTTGATGAGCTGGTAGAGGCCGGACATGCCGGCGCCGATGACGATCGCGTCGTAATCCGTTCGCGCGGCGGCGCTGGGCCGGTCCAGCGTCTGGGTCGCCGTGGCCATTCTCGTTCATGCTCCCAAGGGCGCCGCGCAAGGCAGCGGGCGCGGAGCCTAGGGGCGGGTCCCTCGCCCCCGCAAGGGAGGGCGCTCAGGCCGCCCGGGGCAGGTCGCCCGCGCGGATCATGGCGGCGGCGCGCTCCGCGGCCCCGCGCCAATCGGCTTCGCCATCCGGGCAGGGCACGATGCGGAGGGAAGGGTACCAGAGGGAGTCCGTCCGGCCCGCAAGCCAGCGCCAGTCGGCATGGCGCCCATGGGCCAGCATCAGAACGGGCCGCCCGAGCGCCCCGGCGAGGTGGGTGGTGCCGGTGCAGATGCTCACGATCAGGTCGAGGGCCATCGCGGCCGCCCCGGTGTCGAGGAACCAGTCCGGGCCGTTGTCCATCTCCAGCCCCAGGCGGTCGAGCGGGAAGGGCGCCTGCTGCTCCTCGCCCGGCCCCTTCTGCAAGGCGAAGAGCCGCACGCCGGGGATGTCCGCGAGCGGTGCGAAGGCGGCCAGAGGCGCGGAGCGGTTCGGATCCGCCGGTGATTTCGGGTTGCCCTGCCAGACGATGCCGATACGCAGGCCATGATCCCCGATGCGCGCCCGCCAGCGCGCGACGCGTCCGGGATCGGCACGCAAATAGGGGATGTTCCCCCGGTATTGCGCCGGCCGCAGCCCGAGCGCGCGGGGCAGGCCGAGCAGCGGCACCCAGTGCCGCACGCCCGCGAGTGTGCCCGCCATGGCCGGCCGCAGGTCCAGCCCCTCGCAGAGCGGGCGGAGCAGCGCGTGCAGGCGCGGGTCCAGCACGACATGCACGCGCGCACCCGGCGTCCTCAGCCGCGGCAGGTAGCGCGCGAACTGGATGCTGTCGCCCAAGCCCTGTTCGCCCATGACCAGCAGCGCGGGCGGCTGCGGACCGCCGCGCCAGAGCGGCGCCGGTTCCCCGTTGCGCAGCACGGTCGGAAAGGCCGAGGGCATCAGGCGGAAGCGGCAGTCATAGGCATCCCAGGCCTCGTCCCATTCCTCCGCGCGGAACAGGGTGCGGGCGAGGGCGGC
>JAYRQX010000392.1:0-6904 GCA_041910415.1 Acetobacteraceae bacterium
CGCTTCGCCCATTGGCTGGACGCGCGCGGCGTCATGCCGGGCGATCGCGTCGCGGTGATGCTGGAACCATCCCTGCCCTTCTACGCGGCCATGTTCGGCGCCATGAAACGCGGCGCCATCGCCGTGCCGCTCTTCACGCTGTTCGGGCCGGAAGGCGTGCGGCTGCGCGCCGCCGACTGCTCGCCCCGCGTGCTGCTGACGCATGCCGGGAAGGCGAAGGCCGCGCAGGGCATCGCGGGGGTGGAGGTGGTGGTCGCGAACGACGCCTTCGCCGCCGAGCTGCAGCGATTCCCCGCGGCGTACGAGCCGGCGACGCGCGGCGACGACATGGCGCTGTTCCAGTACACCTCCGGCACCACGCGCGAACTGCCGGCGGCGGTGAAGCACACGCACCGTTCGATCGTCGTGCTGATGCTGGCCGCGCTCTATGGCACCGGCATCCGCCCGGGCGACGCGTTCTTCTGCCCGTCCTCGCCCGCCTGGGGCCACGGCCTTGCGCATGGCACGCTGGCGCCGCTCGCGCTCGGCGTGACGACCGGCACCTATGCCGGCAAATTCGATCCCGTCCGGCTGATGCGCGCGCTGCAGGATTTCGGCATCACCAACCTCTCCGCCGCCGCGACGCATTACCGCATGATGCGCACCAGCGGACGCGCGGGCCAGTTCCGCTTTGTATTGAAGAAGCTGTCCTATACGGGCGAGCCGATCGACGGCGAGACGCTGCGCTTCATCGACGAGACCTTCGGCGTGCCGGCCTGCAGCATGTACGGCACCACCGAGGTCGGCGTCGCGCTGGTGAACTATCCCGGCGCGACGGACTTCCCGGTGAAGCCCGGCTCGCTCGGCAAGCCGGTTCCCGGCCTGCGCGCCGAGGTGCAGCGTGCCGACGGCACGCCCTGCGCGCCCGGCGAGACCGGCGAGATCAAGCTCTGGCGCCGCAACGCCTGGGTGCCCACGAAGGATCTCGGCCGCATCGATGAGGATGGCTATTTCTGGCACGGCGGCCGCGCCGACGACGTCATCATCTCCGCCGGCTGGACCATGAGCGCGGTCGAGATCGAGGATATTCTCCTCATGCACCCCGACGTGCGCGAGGCTGCCGCCATCGGCGTGCCCGATTCCGTGCGCGGCCAGGTGGTCAAGGCCTTCATCGTCAGCCCGCGTCCGGGCGACGACGCCTTCGCGCAGGACCTGCAATCCTTCACCCGCGAGCGCCTCAGCCAGCACGAATATCCGCGCCAGCTGGCCTTCGTGGCGGAGCTCCCGAAGACACCCGCGGGCAAGATCAACCGCAAAGCGCTGCGCGACGCCGAGGCGGCGCGCGCCAAGACCTGAACGCATCACGAGGAACGCAGATGTCCGGCACCAGGCTATTCCCGAAGATCACCGAAGAGGCGCTGGACGACCTGCGCAAGCGCATCGGCAAGCCGATCGAGAACACGATCGAACCCTGGTGCCATGAGGCGACGCGCGACAACATCCGCCACTACGCCCATGGCATCGGCGACGACAACCCGCTCTGGTGCGACCCCGACTACGCGAAGACCAGCATCCTTGGCGGCATCGTCGCCCTGCCCAGCTTCCTGTTCACCACCAGCCGCATCATATCAGGCTATGTCGGCGGCATCCCCGGTGTGCACGCCATGTGGGCCGGTGCGGACTGGACCTGGCACCGCTGGCTGCGTCGCAACGAGAGCGTCACCACCGAGGCCTCGCTGAAGGACCTGGTCGAGCACAAGACCACCTTCGCCGGTCGTTCCATCCAGCAGATCTACCACGTGAAATTCTTCGGCGATGGCGGCGACCTGGTCGCCGAGGCCGACAGCTGGTGCTTCCGCACCGACCGCGATGCGGCGCGCGAGGAAGGCACGAAGTACCGCGACCTCAAGGCCAAGCCTCCGCACCGTTACACGGACGAGGAGTTGTCGAAGATCTGGCGCCTCTATTCCGAGGAACGCCCCCGCGGCGCGACGCCGCGCCACTTCGAGGACGTGCGGATCGGCGACACGCTGCCCACCATGCCCAAGGGCCCGATGACCGTCACCGGCTTCATCGGCTACGCGCAAGGCTGGGGCGGCCTCTACATCCGCGCCAATCGCCTGGCCTGGAAGCAGGTGCAGGCGCATCCGGGCCTCGGCATCAAGAACCGCTTCGGCATCCCCGACTGCCCGGAACGCGTGCATTGGGAGCCGGAGCTGGCGCTCACGGTCGGCGCGCCCGGCGCCTATGACTACGGCCCCGAGCGCTGCTCCTGGCTCACGCATCACATGACGGACTGGATGGGCGACCACGGTTTCCTGGTGCGCGCCACCAGCAAGCTCCGCCGCCACAACCCGGAAGGGGACCTGCTCTTCATCGACGGCAAGGTCACGGGCAAGCGCGTCGAGGGCGGCCGCCACCTGGTCGACATCGCGCAGGAAGCGCGGAACCAGGATGGCGAGCTGTCCGTGGTCGGCACCGGCACCGTCGCGCTGCCGTCGCGCGGATAGGGCGCGCCGCCGGCGCGCCCTGCTAGGCTTGGTCACCGCACCGCGGCCAACGCGGGCGGATGGGATGGAGGAAACGCCCATGCGGCGAAGGTCTGTGCTTGCCCTGCCGGCTCTGCTTGCCCTGAACGGGCGCGCATCGGCGCAGGACTATCCTGCGCGTCCCATTCGCGTGATCGTTCCCTATCCCGCCGGCCAGGGCTCCGACATCTTTGCGCGTCGCATGGCCGAACGGCTGCGCGACGTGCTGCGCCACCCCATGGTCGTCGAGAACCGGCCCGGCGCCGGCGGCAACATCGGCGCTGCCGTCGTCGCACGCGCGGAGGCCGATGGCTACACGCTGCTCTGGGGCACCAACGCCACCAACGCGGCGAACGAGTTCCTCTTCGCCAATCTGGGCTTCGATCCCCAGCGCGACTTCGCGCCGGTGATCGGTGTCGTGCGCCTCGGCATGGTGCTCTCCGTCGCGGCGAATTCCGAGATGACGACGCTGCAGGCGGCCATGTCCGCCGCGCGCGCACGCCCCGGCGCACTGTCCGTCGGCGTGCCCAGCACGACGGCGCGCGCGGTGGTCGAGATGATCCGCCAGGCTGCACGGGTGGACCTGCTCTCCGTACCCTATGCCGGCAGCGGCCAGGCACTGACGGGGCTGCTGCGGAACGACGTGCAGTTCGTGCTCGATACCGTCACCGCCTCCTCCGGCCCGATCAGCGGCGGCCAGGTGCGGCCGCTCGCCGTCTCGCTCGGCCGGCGTGCGGGATCGCTGCCCGAGGTGCCAACCTTCAGGGAAGCCGGCGTCGCGCTGGAAGCCGACGCCTGGAACGCCGTCTTCGCCCCATCAGGCACCCCGGCCGAGGCGATCCGCGTGCTCAATGCCGCCATGAACACGGCGATCGCCGATCCCACCATGCGCGAAGGGTTCGTTCGCAGCGGGGCCGAGCCGATCGGCGGCACGCCCGAGGACCTCGCCGCCATGGTCCGCCGCGACCGCGACAAATGGGGACCCGTGATCCGCGCCCTTGGCCTCACGGCGCAATGAGCGACTGGAAGGGTCCGCTCGCCGGGCTGCGCGTGCTCGATCTCACGCGCGTGCTGGCCGGACCCATGGCGTCGCAGTTGCTGGGCGATCTCGGCGCCGACATCATCAAGGTGGAACCGCCCGGCCGTGGCGACGAGACACGCGGCTTCGCGCCCTTCTTCGGCACCGAGAGCCACTATTTCGTCAACCTGAACCGCGGCAAGCGCAGCATCGTGCTCGACCTGACGAAGCCCGAGGGCGCCGACATCCTCCGCGCGCTCGCCGCGAAATCCGACGTGCTCGTGGAGAATTTCCGCCCCGGCGTGATGGACCGCTTCGGGCTTTCCGCCGCCGCGCTCATGGCGGCCAATCCGCGCCTGATCTACTGCGCCATCTCGGGCTTCGGGCTGAGCGGCCCGCTCCGCGACAAGCCATCCTTCGACATCGTGACGCAGGCGATGACGGGCGTGCTGTCCGTGAACGGGGAGAAGGACCACGCGCCGGTGAAGCTCGGCCTGCCCATGGGCGACATGTCGGGCGGGCTGTTCGGCGCCATCGCCATCCTTTCCGCGCTGCACGAACGCGGCGTCACGGGACGCGGGCGGCTGGTCGATGTCAGCCTCTATGACGGCACCCTGTCGCTGCTCGGCTACCTGTCGCAGCTTGCCGTGCTGACGGGGCAGGATCCGAAGCCGATGGGCAACGCGCATCCGTCGGTCGTGCCCTATGACGCCTTTCCCGCATCCGACGGCGCGATCGTGATCGCCTGCCTGGCCGACCGCTTCTGGCCGAAGCTCTGCGCCGCGCTCGGCGAGCCGGCGATGGGCGCCGATCCGCGCTACGCGACCATGGCGCTCAGGCGCGACAGCCGCGCCGAGATCGAGCCGCGCATTGCCGCCGTGACCCGCACGCGCACGGTTGCGGAATGGGAGCGCATCCTGCTGGCGCACGACGTGCCGCACGCCCCGGTCCTCGGCGTGCGCGACGCCATGGCGCATCCGCATGCCGAGGCGCGCCGCATGGTGGAGACGGTGGAGCATCCGACCGCGGGGGTGCTGCATCTGCTCGGCCGCCCGATCAAGTTCCCCGGCGCGGAGCAGGCACCGCTGCGGCCGCCGCCGTCGCTGGGCGAGCATGGCGAGGCCGTGCTGCGGGAGGAACTTGGCCTGTCCGCAGAGGCGATCGCAGGGTTGCGCGCGCGCGGCACGCTCGGCGGCTGATACGGCCGGCGCCGCGCCGCGACCTGGCCTCATCGGCAGCACGCGCTCCGCCCGGGCGCGCAGCCCCTGTTGCGAACCGCCTGTGGTCCGCGTCTTCGTCAGGCCGGTTGCGCGGTCGGCCCGACGATCTCCCGCATCGCGACGTAGGTGTGGTACTCGGACACGTTGGGGTCGTCGTGGAAGACCTCGCGGGCGAAGTTGGCGTAGGCCGACATGCTCTCGACCTGCAGATGCAGCACGAAATCGGCATCCCCGGTCACGTAGGATGCGTGCTTGACCTCCGGCCGAGCCCGCAGCTTGCGGGCGAACTCGCCATATCGCCGCGATCCCTGGTCGATCGACACCAGCACATGCAGGGCGACGGGCACGCCGAGCACGTCCGGATTCACGACCGAGATGTCGGCCGTGATGATGCGCTCGGCGCGCAGTCGGCGCAGCCGCCGCAGCACGGCGCTCTGAGAGAGGCCGACGCGTTCGGCCAGGACGCGCGCGGGCGTCTGGTTGTCCTTCTGCATCTCGTTGAGCAGAGCGCGGTCGAAGTGGTCGAGATCGGCTGTTTTGGTCATCGTGATGCCAGATTATGACGAATTACGTCATAGAATACTGAAATTCCGCGAAATTGGCTAGCCGGTTCCGGGCAGGATTCCGTGCAGACCCGGTCGTCCGGATGACCCGGAACCGAGGAGAGAGTGGAAGACCGGCATGGACCCGAAAGCTTGGACCAAGCGCAGCCTGGCGGCGCAGGCGATGGGCAAGGTTGATCCGCTGACCAAAGGCGTGGTGCCGCCGATCCACGTCGCGACGACCTACCTGCGCGACGAGGACAACGGCTATTCGACCGGCTTCGTCTACGGCAGGCCGGACAACGAGACGGTCCGCGAGGCCGAGAGCGTGATGGCCATGCTGGAAGATGCGGCAGCCGGCGCGCTCCTCTTCGGGTCCGGCATGGCGGCCGCGACCGCCGTGTTCCAGGCCTTGTCGCCGGGAGATCATGTCATCGCCTCCAGGGTGATGTACTGGGCGCTGCGCAGCTGGCTCATGACGGAGGCCGCACGCTGGGGGATCGTGGTCGATTTCGTGGAAACGGACGATCTCGCCGCGCTGAAAGCCGCGGTGAAGCCGAATCGCACCAGGCTCGTCTGGGTGGAGACGCCGTCGAACCCGCTCTGGACGATCACCGACATCGCCGCCGTCGCCGAGATTGCCCATCAGGCGGGCGCGAAGCTCGCGGTCGATTCCACCTGCGCCTCGCCCGTGCACACGCGTCCACTCTCCCTCGGGGCGGACATCGTGATGCACGCGGCGACCAAGGTGCTGAACGGGCACTCCGACGTCGTGGCCGGCGTGCTCTGCGCGCGCGAGGACGCTGATCTCTGGAACCGCATCAAGACGGTTCGCCGCATGCAGGGCGGTATTCTCGGCCCCTTCGAATCCTACCTGCTCATGCGCGGCCTGCGCACGCTTCATGTCCGGCAGGAACGGCAATCGGCCAGCGCCCTGGCACTGGCCCATCGCCTGTCCGCGCATCCCTTCGTCGCGCGCGTTCTCTATCCAGGGCTGCCCCAGCACCCCGGCCATCACATCGCCGCGCGCCAGATGGAGAACGGGTTCGGCTACATGCTCTCGATCCAGGTCACGGGCGGCGAGGCAGCGGCTGTCCGGACGGCGGCGCGGGTTCGGCTCTACAAGCGCGCCACCTCGCTCGGCGGCGTTGAAAGCCTCATCGAGCACCGCGCGTCGATCGAGGGCGCAGGGTCGCCTTGCCCCACGGACCTGCTGCGGCTGTCGACCGGCATCGAGGATATCGACGATCTCCATGACGACCTGGACCGGAGCCTGCGGGCCGCACATGCCTGAGCGGCCCGGCGGTCCATCTGGATCTGCTCGGCGCGATGCGCGGCGTCGCCACCGGCGCCGTTGAAGGCGGCAGTGGCGCGGCGCGCCGGTCCCATCCAGCACCGCCATGTCGATCCACCCGAAATCGAGCGCGTAGCCTGTCGCGAAGACGATGGCGGCGATGCCGGCGTCACGCAGATCAAGGCGGTCCATCGTATCCGACAGGCGGGCGGGTTCCGGTGGCGGGCGGCGCGCGCCCGGCTCCTCCGGCAGGTCGAGTCCGCGCGTGCGGCATGCGCGTCGGCCGAGAACGCAACCGCTCAGCGCCGGCGCGCGTTGCCCGC
>JAYRQX010000393.1:0-5077 GCA_041910415.1 Acetobacteraceae bacterium
GACGCGCAACCTGACCGCGACGCCCTTCCGCAGCCTGAAGGACCTGCCCCAGGGCTGCATCCTGGTGGCCGAGGAATTCACCCCCGCCGATGCCGCGCTGCTCGACCCCGCGCGCATCGCCGGCGTCGCGACGGATGAGGGCGGCACGGACGGGCACACGGCCATCATGCTGCGTGCCCTCGGCATTCCCTCGGTCCTCGGCGCGGCGGGACTGTCCGAGGCCGCGCAGCGCGGCGACACCGCGGTGCTGGACGGCACCGCCGGCACGGTCGCGCTGCATCCCTCCGCCGCGACCCAGGCCGCGGCCCGCGACAGGCTCGCCGCCTTCGCCAAGGAACGCGCGAAGCTCGCCAAGCTGCGCCGCCTGCCGGCGGTCACCACCGATGGCGAGGCCGTGGAGCTGCAGGCCAATCTGGAGATCCCGCAGGAACTGCCCCTGATCGCCCAGGCCGGCGCGCAGGGGGTCGGGCTGCTGCGCACGGAATTCCTGTTCATGAACCGCGAGGACCTGCCGGACGAGGAGGCGCAGGTCGCCGCCTACCGCCAGGTGGTCGAGGCGCTGGCCGGCGATCCCGTGACCATCCGCGTGCTCGACTGGGGTGGGGAGAAGGACATCGAGGCGCTCGCCGAGGGCGTCGATTCCATGCAGCACGGCCCCAACCCCGCGCTGGGGCTGCGCGGCATCCGCATGCTGCTGAAGCGCCCCGAACTGCTGGAGGTGCAGTTCGCCGCCATGCTGCGCGTCGCCGCGACGGCGCCCGACGGCGCGGTGCGCATCCTGCTGCCCATGGTCACCATCCCCGCGGAGGTGAAGCAGGCGCGCGAGATTTTTGAACGCGTGGCGCGCCGCTTGCGCCGCCGCGGGGAGAAGCTGCCGGAGAAGCTGCCGCCGCTGGGGGCCATGATCGAGACCCCTGGCGCGGCGCTCGCGGCCGACGCGATCGCGCTGGAGGCGGATTTTTTTGCGATCGGCACCAACGACCTCGCCATGTACACGCTGGCCGTGGACCGCGCGGAGACGGAGGTCGCGCATCTGTATGACCCGCTGCATCCGGCCGTGCTGCGCCTCGTGCAATTCGCGACGGAAGCGGCGCTCAGGCTCCGCATGCCCGTCTCGATCTGCGGCGAGATGGGCGGCAATCCCCGACTGATCCCACTGCTGCTGGGCTTGGGCATCCGCACCCTGTCGATGAACGCCAGCGCCATCCCGCGCGTGAAGCAGGCGGTGCGGGCTCTGGACATTTCCGACTGCGCCCGCTTCGCCCGCCGCGTGATGGAACAGAGCGACCCCGCGCGGATCCGGGAGCTGGTGGATGGCTTCGCGGAAGGCGTGACCGAGCGGGCCTGACGCGCGGCCTGGGCCTTGCCCCCACCCCGCCCTCCCCCGCTTCGCAGGGGAGGGAGAAGCTCCCTCCCCTGTGAGCGGTGCGAAGCGGGGGAGGGCCGGGGTGGGGGCAGTTCCCCTCCGCTCTCCCCCACGCCAAACTTCGCGCAACCACCGCGACGGACACCCCCAAAACATGCCCAGCCTGGTCGAACCCATCACGCTCCGCGGCGTCACGCTGCGCAACCGCATCGCCATCCCGCCGATGTGCCAGTACAGCGCCGAGTACGGCATCGCCCAGCCCTGGCACATGGTGCAGTACGGCCGCTTCACCGTGGGCGGCTTCGGCCTCGTCATCATCGAGGCGACGGCCGTCTCCCCGGAAGGCCGCATCACCCATGGCGACCTCGGCATCTGGTCCGACGCGCACGCCGCGGCGCTGAAGCCCATCGCGGATTTCATGCGGAGCCAGGGCGCGGTGCCCGGCATCCAGCTCGGCCATGCCGGGCGCAAGGCGTCCATGCAGCGCCCCTGGTACGGTAACGGTCCGCTCACCGCCGAGGATCATGCGCGCGGCGACCTGGAATGGGAGATCGTCGCCCCCTCCGCCATCCCGGTCGGCGAAGGCTACATGACACCGAAGGCGCTGGACGAAGCGGGCCTCGTCCGCATCCGCGACGCCTTCATCGCCGGCGCCGTCCGCGCACGCGACGCGGGCTTCGACGTGGTCGAGATCCACATGGCGCATGGCTACCTGCTCTCGACCTTCCTCTCCCCGCTCACCAACCGCCGCAACGACGCCTATGGCGGCGACGCAGCGGGCCGCCAGCGCCTGCCGCTGGAGATCGCCGAGGGCGTGCGCCGGGTCTGGCCGCAGGACAAGCCTGTTTTTGTTCGCATCTCCTCGGTGGATGGCGTCGAAGGCGGGCTGACGCTGGACGACCAGATCGGCTTCGCGCGGCAGCTCAAGGCCATCGGCATGGACGTGGTGGACTGCTCCTCGGGCGGATTGATGGGCAGCGCGACGGCCGCGCGCGGCGGCCCCGCCCGCACCTATGGCTTCCAGGTCCCCTATGCGCGCGCGATCCGCGAGCAGGCCGGCATCGCGACCATGGCCGTCGGCCTGATCGTGGACCCGGAGCAGGCGCAGCGCGTGCTGGACGAGGGCGGCGCGGACCTCATCGCGATCGGCCGCCAGGCGCTGGAAGACCCGAACTGGCCGCAGCACGCGGCGACGACGCTGCTGGGCGGCCCGGCCTACGAGGCCTGGCCGAAGCAGCATGGCTGGTGGCTGAACGTGCGCCGCGGCGCGCTGGAGAAACTCGGCCCCTGGAAGGCAGCGTGACGCCGGACTACACCGGCCCAGGAGAACCGGGAGGAATCACGTCATGAAGCGCCGCGTCATCCTGGCGGGCGGCCTGCTGGCCGCGCCGCTGTTCAGCTCCCGCACCGCCCGCGCCCAGACCGACTGGCCGCAGCGCAACGTCACCATCGTCGTGCCCTTCGCGACCGGCGGCCCCTCCGACACCATCGCGCGCCTGACCGCGACGGTGATGCAGCAGACGCTGGGCAAGCCGTTCGTGGTCGAGAACCGCCCGGGTGCCACGGGCGAAGTGGGCGCGCGCCAGGTGATCCGCTCGGCGCCCGATGGCTACACGCTGATGCACGCGCCGATCAGCACCTGGGCGATCAACGTGGCCCTTCGCCCGAACCTCGGCTACGACCCGACGCGCGAGCTCACGCGCATCACCCAGACCGTGCGCACGCCGAACGTGCTGGTGGTGAACCCGCAGATCATCCAGGCCAACGACATGGCCGGGCTGATCGCCTGGATGCGCGCCAATGCGGCGACGGCCTCCTACCCCTCCTCCGGCGTCGGCTCGTCGGACCACCTGACGGCCGAGATGTTCAAGCAGGCGACCAACACGGAGATGACCCACATCCCCTATTCCGGCGGCGGGCCCGCGATGACCAGCATCATCGCCGGCACGACGCAGATCAGCTTCCAGAACCTCGGCGCCGTCATCGGCCACATCCAGTCCGGGCGACTGAAGGCAATCTGCGTCACGTCGGACCAGCGCGTGGCGCCGCTGCCGAACACGCCGACGGCGATCGAGGCCGGGCTGCCCGGCTTCACCGTCTATTCCTGGCAGGCCTATGGCGGCCCGCCGGCCATGGACGCGGCGCTGCTGCGCCAGGTGCACGGCGCCATCCTCGCCGCGCTGCGCAACCCGACCGTCGAGCCGCGCCTGATCGAAGCCGGCTTCGACGTGGTGGGCAGCACGCCGGAGGAATTCGCGGCGTTCCAGGCGCAGGAGATCGCGCGCTGGCGGCAGGTTGTAGAAGTTGGGGGTATTCGTCCTGAGTAGTGGCGTGAAAAGTCATTTAGTTTGTCGATCAGTGTGCAGAATCAGAAATTTCGATGACGTGGCAAAGCTCACTACAAGCATCTAGCTGCAATCCAGTGCTAATCCGACGTTTGCCGCTGAGTATGGCATCTTGGTAAAAGCGGCCCGTAGAATTCAATTTGAATAAATTAGTGTTTAGAATATGAGATAATCGAAATCAAAGATAGTGGCTGCAAACGCCAGTTGAATATGTCTGTTGCGTTCAGATGAATGATGGCTTAATGTCAATAAGCTCTCGAAACAATCGTGTGTCGAGTTGCTAGGTAGATCAAGCAGGGGAGACATATCGCTATGTATCAGATATTAATCGTGACGTATTTGGTCGAGGGAAACCCGCGCCAAACATCCATCGCACAAACCGCCGTTGGCAGCTATCCCACCCTGGATGCCGCCAAGAAGGCTGCCGCCGGGGTTTCGCATGCGGCAGGGACGAATGATCATCTTCGTCAAGCCGTCTACATTGTCCCAGTTTCGGTATGACTTGATGTGTGCGCGTGAGGGACTTACTTGCTAGCGCAGCAGGCAGAGTTTCACGCTTCTCCAGCCGTGGCGGCGCGCTCTGTGATGGGTGATTAGCGCGCGCCGGATAGGTTGGCATCTTTTGGCACCGACAGTTTTCGGATGTTTGGCAGCGGCTGTCGGATAGTATTCCGTCTCTCACGCACGCACTCGAAGATTCGAACTCACGCCACCGCCGCCGTCACCGCCCCCTGCCCCGGCACGGTCCACGCGATCCGCCCGACCGTGCCGCAATGTCCGCATTCCGGCTTCCACGCATTGTGCTCGGCGCCGCACGTCCCGCAGCGCCACTGCGGCTCGGCGGGCGCCGCGGCCGCTTCGCGCAGCCAGCGCGCCTGCGCGGCGCGGCCTTCCGGCGTGTCGCCATGCTCCATCTGCTCAAGCTCCGCGAGCAGCAGGTAGCAGCGCCGGTCAGCCGCACCCGTCGCGGCCAGCGCTTCCAGCTCCGCCCTCGCGCGCCCCGTCAGCTCCGCATCCAGCGCGGCGCGCGCCATCAGCAGCCGCGCCTCCGCCTGCGCGCGGTCGCGATGCGTCAGGTCCTCCACCGCCTTCACGCGTGCGAGCCGGTCCTCGACCGGCGCCAGCCAGGCGCGGCCGAGATCGGGATGCGGCTTCGCGGCCCAGGCCTGTTCCAGCACCTGCCTTGCCTTGCGCGCGCTGCCGGCATCCGAAAGCCGCTGCGCCAGCGCGATCGCGGCGGGCGTGAAGGCGGGATCGGCGGCGAAGGCGCGGCGTTCCAGCTCGGCGGCCTTGTCGGCATCCTCCTCCTGCCGCGACGCGGCGAGCGCCAACGGTGCGACCTGCGTCTCCGGCCCGGCCAGCGCCA
>JAYRQX010000394.1:0-1733 GCA_041910415.1 Acetobacteraceae bacterium
AAGGGCCGCGCCAGCGCAGCGCCGATCAGCGCCAGGCGGAAGCGCGTGGGGTAGGGCAGCACGAAGGACAGCACGCGGCGCAGCAGCCGCTCGGGCGCGGGGCGCCGGTAGGTCGCCTCGATATAGGCGCGCGCATGGTCGACCAGGTGCATGTAGTGCACGCCCGACGGGCAGGTGGTCATGCAGGACAGGCAGGAGAGGCAGCGATCGACGTGCCGCACCACCGCCTCGGTCGCGGGCTGCCCGCTCTCCAGCATGTCCTTGATCAGGTAGATGCGCCCGCGCGGGCTGTCGAGCTCGTCGCCGAGCAGCAGGAAGGTCGGGCAGGTCGCCGTGCACATGCCGCAATGGACGCAGGTCCGCAGGATGGCGTTGCTCTCCCGGATGTCGGGGTCGCGCAGCTGGTCGGCCGTGAAGGTCGTCTGCATGGGGTCCTATCTAGGCGAGCCGGGGGGGCGCTGCCAGCGTCCCGACCGTTTGCCGCGCCGCCGCCACCCTGCCTAACGTGGCGCGGAAGCGGGGGGCGAATCCATGACGCAGCAGCTGGTCCTTTCGATCGTCGGCCTGGGCATGGCGGTCTTCATCGGCGTGCTGATGCTGGTCCAGATCGCGGCGAAGGAGATCGGCTACTGGTTCGGCCAGCGCCGGGCGATCAGTGGCGATGTGCCGGGGGAGGGCGTCGGCATCGTCGTGGGCGGCATGCTCGGCCTGCTCGCCTTCGTCCTCGCGCTGACGCTCTCCTTCGCGAGTGCGCGCTTTCAGGAGCGACGCGATGGTGCGCTGGCCGAGGCGAATGCCATCGGCACTTCCTGGCTGCGCGCCCACGCGATCGGCCATCCGCGCGGGGCGGCGATCGCGCAGCGGCTGGAAGAGTACGCCCATCTCAGGATCGACTTCATCCGGACGGACGCGGGGTCCGACCGCATCGGCGACATCAATGCCCGGACCAATGCCATGCAGTCGGAGCTCTGGGGCCATGTCTCCGCGATCATCCGCGAACGCAGCGACGCCGCGGCGACCTCGCTCATGACCTCGCTGAACGAGACCTTCGACCTCGCGACCGCGGAGCGCTTCGCCTTCGCGATCGGCTTTCCGCCGCAGCTCTTCTGGCTGCTGATCGGCATGGCGCTGATCAGCATGGCCGCGCTCGGATTCCAGCTCGGGCTGCGGCAACGGCCGCTGCGATTGCTCTCGCTCATGCTGATCGGGATGTGGACCGTGACCATCGCCTCGATCCTCGATCTCGGCTCGGCGCGGGCGGGCAACATCCGCGTGCCGACCCTGGCCCATGAATGGACGATCCAGGGATTTTCGGGCGGCGTGACGGTCCCGCCCGCGCCGGCGGCGCGCTGAGCGGGCGCCACGATCCCGCCACGCTTGCCATGAGATGACCCGGCGCGGGCCCGATTGCGGACCCGCCCCGCGGCCGAAGATTCCCTCCATGCCCGCCCGAGGGCGGGCCGGATGGAGGCGCGGATGACCGAAGCCCTGCAGCGCGACGTGGTGACCGGGCGCGAGACACCGGTGCCGGACCGGATGGAGACGCTGCCGCTTCGCCCGCGCCATCACCTGCCAAGCGACGTCCCCCCGCTCTGGCCGACGCTGCGCAGCCGCTGGACCGCCGACGCGCTCAGAACCCCGCGCGCATCCGCCCGGGATTGAGCACGCCCCCGGGGTCGAGCGCCGCCTTCACCCGGCGCGCGATGGCCGCGAGCGCGGCCGGTTCCTCGGGC
>JAYRQX010000395.1:0-2175 GCA_041910415.1 Acetobacteraceae bacterium
ACGTCGCAGCAGATTCTCGGCGGCATGAACCCGCTGCAAAGCGCGCTCGGGCTGGGGCTTCTTGGTGCCGGCATGTACGGCGGTGGGATGTTCGGATGACCGGCGCAGAGATTCCCGTTGCGATGGCGATTGCCGGCGCGGAGGCCGGGACCGCTATGGGCGCTACGGCCGCGTCCATGATCCCGGCCGCTTTGGGCGCGGGCACGACGGCGGCGGGTCTTGGTGCCGCTGGCATGGCGGCCGGAGAGGCCGCTGGACTCGGTGCCCCGTTTAGTGCCGCCGCTCCGACGTTCGGCGGAATGGGCGGTGCGAGTCCGCTTGCCACGAGCATGATGGGCGCGGGCGCTCCGACGCCGTTCTTCACCGAGGCGGCATCGCTCGGCGCTGCTGGCGATCCGATGGCGCTTCCGGTGGCGATGGGTTCTCCCATGTCGCCCGCCACTACGCCGCCGTGGGCGAAGATGGCGAGCAAGGCCGCCATGAACATGGGCAAGGGCTTGCTCCAAGATCAGCAGCAGCCCCCGCCCCCGGCGCAGCGCCCGCCGCAAGCTGGCGCGCCGCAGTCGAACGCGGAAATCCTGAAGCGGCTCCAGATGATGCAGGGGCCGCGCTCTAACTTCGGCGGCTTGCTCGCGCAGGCGATGGGGAGATAGCTATGGGCGGATCAGCAGGCGCAATGCCGAAGGGCGACAACCCCGGCAACACGACGGACCCCTACGGGAACCCGACCGGCGCATTCGCGCCTCCGGGTTCGGTGCCGCGCGCGAACGTGCCGTCGTCGTTCTACAACGCGAGCGGTCCCTACACGGGGCCGACCTACGCCTATACGCCGCAGTCGGGCTACACCTCGCTCGCCGACCAACTGAGCAAGGCTTTCTCGCTCTCGCCGACCTCGCTCGCCACGCCGCGCACCAGCCTTCTCCCGATGTATGCCACCCCGTGGGCGGCGCTCTATGGCGGCCCGTCTGATCCCACGTTCGCGCAACTGTGGGGGCAAGACCCCTCGCTGGGGACGGCCCCGCCTCCGGGGACGCCGGCGTTTATCGGACAGGGCGGAGGCATCAATCAGCCTCCGTCAAATCCCAATCCCCCGCCCGGCCCCGCTGCGCCCCCGCCCCCGCCCCCTCCCGGCACGCATGTCCCCGGAACTACGTATCCCGGCGGCGGGACCGGCGGTGGTGGAGGTGGAGGTGGAGGTGGAGGCGGTGGAGGTGGGGGTGGCGGAGGCGGAGGCGGTGGAACGCCTACGACCAAGGTGTTCGGCGGCAACCACACCGGCGGGTTCGCGCAGTGGCTGGCCGACCCGACGGGCTATCAGGCGAGCATCAACGGAGGCGAGTACACGAACACCACGCCCACTGGTGATGCGCCGGGCGGGCTGCTCAACGCCATGCGCGCGGCGGGCCTCAACGGTGGCGCCGGAAGCCTCCTGATGGCCTCGGGGCTGAACTCGTCGAATCTGCGCTTGGGCAACGGCCCGATGACCTACGAGCAGCAGATTCAGGGACTCAATCAGGGCCTGAACAACCGCGACCTTGCCAGCGTCAACTGGAAGGACGGCAAGTGGATGCGCAACGGCAGTCCGTACGTCTCGCCGGGCAACACCTTCAGCGGATGGGTTGGCGCGCCGGGTAGAAAGCGGGGGTAGACACGATGCCGACGTTCGACGAATACCTGTCGATGCTCCAGCCGAACCCAGAGCAGGCGCGCAAGCAGGCCATGTGGCAGGCGCTCGCCGGGCTGGGCGCGGGCCTGCTCGGCGGGCGCAACTGGCAGCAGGGGCTGTCTAGAGGCGGGCTGCTGGCCTACGACGCCATGCAAGGCTCGCAGGACCGCGCGGCGCAGGATGCGATGGTCGCGCTCAAGCAGCGCATGATGGCGCAGGAACTCGCGGACAAGGACTCGGCGAAGGAACAGGCGGCGAAGGATCAACAGCAGCTCGGGTCGATCTTCTCGGGTGGGCCGAACCTCGCCGCGATGGGGCCGGGCGGGCCTACGCCGGCCAATGCCGCGGCCGTTAAGCCGCCTAGCCAGGTGGAGCAATACCGCAAGGCGGCGGCGTTCTACGCTGCGCGCGGGAACGTCGAGGGCGCGAAGAAGCTCGCCGACATTGCCGACGCCATCGAGGGGACGTACTCCACCAGCCCGCAAGTGTCCATCGGCCCCGATGGCAAG
>JAYRQX010000396.1:0-1949 GCA_041910415.1 Acetobacteraceae bacterium
ACGTCTGCATGCGCGCCGTCCGCCCCTGCGCGGCTGGATCGGCCCGGCGATGGGGCGGGTCTTCGCGCCGCGCACCTTCGATCCTGCGGCCTATCTCGCGGCCTATCCGGATGTACGGGCTGCCGGCGCGGACCCCCATCTCCACTACCTCCTGCACGGCCGGTCGGAGGCGCGCCTTCCGTTCCCGCCGGTCGCGCCCGCGCCACGGGCCGAAGCATTGCTGCCATCGCCGCCGTTCCCGTCCCCGGTGCGGCATGACGGTCCCTGCCGGCTGCTGGTGCTCCATGGCCTTGGCGGCGGCACGCGGCGCTATGCGGAACTGCGCGCCGCCCAACTGCAGCGGACGGGCATCGCGCCCATCCTGGCCTGGGGCGTATCCGAGCGCGACATGGTGATCGAAGGGCTTCCGGGCCACGCCGCGCCGATCACCGTCCCGCTTACCGATGGCACGGATGCCGCGGTCGCCGTGCTGCGCCGGTTCGCCATCGATCGGGTCGAGGTGCTCCACACAATCGGGCTGGATGAGGCCATCGTGCCGCTGCTCGCAGGGCTGGGGCGGCCCTATGAGGTGACGCTGCTCGACTACCACCTGGTCGCGAGACAGCCGCACCTGATCGACGCGACCGGCACCACGGCTGCGCTTGGCGATGCCGAGGACGCGCTGGGCGCCCTGCTGCGCCCCGCCCCGCATCCCGTCCTGGCGGGCGCGGAGCGCGTGCTGGCCTGCAGCCGGGACCTGGCGGAACGGGTGATGCGGCTCGTCCCCGGGCTCGACGTGACGGCCGCCCGGCCGCCGGAGCGACCCGTGCCAGAGAGGTTCCGCGTCACGCCGCCCGCGCCCCTCGGCACCGGGGAGGCGCTGCGCGTCCTCTTCCTCGGCGATCTCGTCCCGCATAAGGGCGGCGAGACGCTCCTCGATACGGCGGCCGAGGCGGCGCGGCGCGGTCTGGCGATCGAGTTCCACCAACTCGGCCGGCTGCACGCGCCGGTGCCGCCCGGGCGCCAAAGCCCAGCGGCATTGCGGATCCATGGTGGCTTCGACCAGGAGGACCTGCCCAGGCTGGTCGCCGCGATCAGGCCGCATCTGGCGTGGTTCCCGGCCATGGCGCCGGAGACCCACGGCTTCGCCCTGTCGGATGCCATGCTGCTCGGCCTGCCGATCCTGGCCCGGGGTCTTGGCGCCTATCCCGACCGGTTGGCGGGCCGCGCCCATAGCTGGGTGGTCGCCGCCACGGCGGACAACACGCCGGCGGCCTGGGCCGGTCGGCTCGCGGCGCTTCGGGGTCAGGGGTTGGCGCAGGGCGCGCGCTTGCCGTGAACAGGTCCCGATCGGCGCCGGCTGGCGTGCCGCAGGCCACGCCCGGCGCCGAACGTCAGGTTGCCGGTGCAGATGCCGAACGGAGGCGCTCCGAACGCCGCCGCAGCCATTCCACGACGGCGACCAGCGCGACCGACACCAGGAACAGCAGCGTCGCGGCCGCCGTGATCGTCGGGCTGATCTGCTCGCGAACCCCGTCGAACATCTGCAGCGGCAGGGTGCGCTGGTGCGGTCCGGCGATGAACAGCGTGACGACGATCTCGTCGAACGATGTCGCGAAGGCGAAGATCGCGCCCGAGACGACGCCGGGCAGGATCAGCGGCAGGGTGATGCGCCGAAAGGCCTGGAAGGGCGTCGCCCCCAGGCTGAGCGCCGCCCGCAGCAGGCCGCGGTCGAAACCCTGCAGCGTCGCCGCGACCGTGATGACGACGAAGGGCGCGCCGAGCAGCGCATGCGCGACGACCAGCCCGGGATAACTCGCGGTCAGCCCGAGCCGGGCGAAGAGGCCGTAGAGGCTGCTGCCGATCACCACCACCGGCACCACGACCGGCAGCAGGAAGAGCGCGTTCAGCACCTGCTTCGACCAGCCACCCATGCGGTCGAGCCCCAGCGCTGCCATGGTGCCGAGGCC
>JAYRQX010000397.1:0-9788 GCA_041910415.1 Acetobacteraceae bacterium
GCGTCATCATCGACATCAAGAAGATCGAAGAGCTTCGCAGCGTGACGCGGACGGCCGATGGCGGTTTCCGCATCGGCGCCGCCGTCGCCGGCGCCGAGCGCGCCGAGAATGCCGCGTTCCGGAAGGTCTGGCCGGGCGTGCTGGACGCCGTGAACCTCATCGGCTCCAAGCAGGTCCAGGGCCGCGCCTCCCCGGGCGGGAACCTCTGCCACGGCTCGCCGGCGGCCGACAGCGTGCCCGCGATGATCGCGGCGGGCGCGGTGCTGACCATCGCGGGCCCCAACGGGCGGCGCGAGCTGCCGGTGGAGAAATTCCCGGCCGGTCCGGGGCGCACGAACCTGGCGCCGGGCGAGATCCTCGTCTCCTTCACCCTGCCGGCGCGGCCGAAGGGGTCGGGCGACGCCTATCTGCGCATGATCCCGCGCACCGAGATGGACATCGCCGTCGTCGGCTGCGGCGTCAGCCTGACGATGGAAGGCGGGGTCGTGAAGGCCGCGCGCGTGGGCCTGGGCGCCGTGGCGCCGACCGCGCTGCTGGTCGAGGACGCCGCCCGCGCGCTCATCGGCTCGAAGCTGGATGACGCCGCGATCGAGAAGGCCGCCGCCGCCTGCCGCGCCGTCTGCAAGCCGATCAACGACAAGCGCGGCACCATCGAATACCGCACGAAAGTCGCGGGCGTGCTGCTGAAGCGCGTCGCGGCCATCGCCGCCGAGCGCGCCGGGAGGGGTTGAGTTCCATGTCCAAGCTTCACGTCACCACGACCATCAACGGCGAACCCGTCGAATTCCTCGCCGATCCCGGGCAGAGCCTGATGGATGCGCTGCGCAACACGCTGGGCCTGACCGGCACCAAGGAAGGCTGCGGCACCGGTGATTGCGGCGCCTGCTCCATCACGCTGGATGGGCGGCTGACCTGCTCCTGCCTGGTGCTGGCCGTCGAGGCCGAGGGCAGGTCCGTCGGCACGATCGAGGGCATGGCCCAGGGCGAAGCGCTGCATCCGCTGCAGCAGAAGTTCCTGGAGATGGCGGCCCTTCAGTGCGGCATCTGCACCCCGGGCGTGCTGATCGCCGCCCGCTCGCTGCTCGAGAAGAACCCGGACCCGACCGAGGAGGAGGTGCGCTTCGGCCTGGCCGGCAACCTCTGCCGCTGCACCGGATACGACAAGATCGTGCGTGCCGTCCTCGATACCGCCGCCGAGATGAGGGGTGCCGCCTGATGAACGAGATCAGCAACAAGTGGATCGGCCAGAGCACCATCCGCCCCGACGGCGTGGACAAGGTGACGGGCCGCGCCGGCTATGCCGCCGACAACACCATGCCCGGCATGATCTGGGGCAAGGTGCTGCGCAGCCCGCACGCCCACGCGGTCATCAAATCCATCGACACCGCCAAGGCCGAGAAGCTGCCCGGCGTGAAGGCGGTGGTGACGGGCAAGGACTTCGTGGACTTCCCCGTGGACAAGCCCGTCCCCCTCGGCATCCAGGACATGCGCTGGATGTCGCGCAACATCATGGCGCGCGAGAAGGCGCTGTTCCACGGCCACCCCGTCGCGGCCGTCGCCGCGATCAACGAGGAGGTGGCCGCCGCCGCCTGCGCGCTGATCGAGGTGGACTACCAGGTCCTGCCGCACGCGATCGACATCGAGGATGCGATCAAGCCCGACGCGCCCATCCTGCACGACTTCGTCAGGCATGAGGGCAAGCCCTCCAACATCGCCGGCACCATGTCCTTCAAGGCTGGTGACCTCGATGCCGGCTTCGCCCAGGCCGACGTGATCGTCGAGCGCAGCTTCAACACGCGTCCGATCCACCAGGGCTACATCGAGCCGCAGGCCTGCACCGTCTCGACCGCGGCCGACGGCAAGGTGACGATCTGGTCCTCGTCCCAGGGCCAGTTCATGGTCCGCGGCATGGTCTCGCTGCTGACGGGCATCCCGCAGAGCAACATCCGCGCGATCCCCGCCGAGATCGGCGGCGGCTTCGGCGCCAAGACCATCATCTACCTCGAGCCCCTGGCGACGGTGCTGTCGAAGAAGTCCGGCCGCCCCGTGAAGATGGTGATGTCGCGCGACGAGGTCTTCCGCGCGACGGGATCGACCTCCAGCATGGTCGCGACCGTGAAGATCGGCGCGAAGAAGGACGGCACGCTGGTCGCCGCCCATGGCACCTACTACCTGCAGGCGGGCTGCCTCCCCGGCTCCCCGCTGCGTGGCCCGGTCGGCTGCTCCTTCGCGCCCTACCGCATCGCGAACGTGCTCTCCGAGGGCTACGACGTCGTCAGCAACCGCTCCAAGGTCGCGGCCTACCGCGCGCCCGGCGCGCCGCTCGGCGCCTTCGCGGTGGAGACGGTGCTCGACGAGGTCGCGCAGAAGATCGGCATGGACCCGCTGGAACTGCGCCTCCGGAACAACGTGCAGCCCGGCGACAAGGCGATCTATGGCGCGACCTTCGGCAAGGTCACCTTCGCCGAGACGGTCCAGGCCATCAAGAACCACCCGCACTACAAGGCCCCGCTCGACAAGGCCCCGCGCCCCGGCGTCAAGCGCGGCCGCGGCGTCGCCTCGGGCTTCTGGTACAACGCCGGCGGCGAATCCTCCTCCCAGGTCAACATCACCGAGGACGGCAACGTCACGGTGGTGACCGGCCACCCCGACATCGGCGGCAGCCGGGCGTCGACCGCCAACGTCACCGCCGAGCTGCTCGGCATCGACTACCGGCGCGTCAACGTGCTGATCGGCGACACGGCCTCGATCGGCTTCTCCAACCTGACCGGCGGCAGCCGCGTCACCTTCGCCTCCGCCATGGTCGTCACCCAGGCGACGGAGAAGGTGATCGGCCAGCTCAAGGAACGCGCCGCGCGCATCTGGAAGATCGATCCCGAGGCGGTGGTCTGGGAGAATGGCGAGGCGCGGCCGGCCGGCGACAACGCCGGCAAATTCCCGCCGCTCAGCCTCAAGGAGCTCGCCGCCAAGGCCAACGAGATGGGCGGGCCCATCGGCGCCGGCGTGCAGCTCAACACGACAGGCGCCGACCCCGGCTTCGCCACGCAATGCGTCGATGTGGAGGTGGATGTGGACCTCGGCATCATCCGCATCCTCCGCTACACCTCGGCGCAGGATGTCGGCCGCGCGCTGCACCCGGCCTATGTCGAAGGCCAGATCCAGGGCGGCGCGGTGCAGGGCATCGGCTGGGCGCTGAGCGAGGAACTGCTCTTCGACAAGCAGGGGCGGATGGATAACGCCAGCTTCCTCGACTACCGCATGCCGGTCTGTTCCGACGTGCCGTATATCGAGCCCGTCATGCTGGAGATCCCGAACCCCAAGCACCCGCAGGGCGTGCGCGGCGTGGGCGAGGCCCCGCTGGTGCCGTGCCTGGCCGCCATCGCCAATGCGGTGCACGACGCGCTCGGCCACCGCTTCACGGTGCTGCCGATGTCGCCGCCGAAGGTGACGGCGAAGCTCGACGGGAAGTGATACCTGCGGCACGAGGCTTTGACTCGTGCCGCGGGTATCAGCCCATTGGCGATCGCCTCGATCGGGTTCCCGGTCCTTGCCTCGACGGTAGGGCGTTCTCGGTCGCGGGCCGGGTCACGTCCGGGGTGGTGGTGCAGGATGTCCGATCATCCCGGGATCATGGTCCTCGGCGACACCGCCAGTTTGAGCGGCGCGGACGGCAAGGCGGTGGCCGAATGCGGGGACGGTTCAGCCCGCACGCAGCACGACGAGATCAACCGGGCTGTCGAGCCCCGCCACGCGACGCCCCGCGCGTCGCTCATCCGCATCACCGGGCCGGTAGCCCTGCGCCAGCGCGCGGCCATAGGTCGCCTGGTCGGTCAACGCCGCGCAGGCTTCGGCCTTGTTGTGCTTCTCGAGCTTCGCGGCCAGGTTCACCGCGTCGCCGATCACCGTGTATTCCAGGCGTCCCTCCGCGCCCACCGTGCCGAACAGCACCTCGCCGCTCGCCACCGCCATGCCGATCGTGACCGGCGGCAGGTCCGGCACCAGCACATCCTGCGCAGCCAGGGCGGACTGGATGTCCGCCACCGCGTTCAGCGCCGCCGCCGCGTGGCGCGGATCCGGGCGCACGGCGCCGAAGCTCGCGAGGATCCCGTCGCCCAGATACTTGTCGATGCTGCCGCCACGGTGCCGGACCGCGCGCACCACAAGCTCCTGATAGGCGGAGAGCAGCCTGAGCAGGGTGACGGGCTCCAGCGCCATCGACAGCCGCGTGAAGCCGCGCAGGTCCGTGAACAGAATACTGGCTTCCCGCCTTTCGGCCATGCCGGCGCCGATCTCCTCCTCCGCGCCGCGGATCCGCTGGGCGATCTCGGGGACGAAGAAGCGGGAGAGTTCGGTTGACGCGAGCTGCTCGCGCGCCGCCTCGATCATCAGCGCGCGTCCGCGCGCGACGATCAGCGCGAGCACCATGGTGACCACGCCGATGGAGATCGCCTTGTCCATCTCGGCGCCGATCAGCACCGCCGAGGAGGTGACATAGTCGAGGAAACTCCGCGTGATGCGCGTCTCGCCGCCGATCAGGGAGGCGCCGACCAGCACCGCCCAGCCAAGGATGCCGATGAGGCCGGAGGCGATGACGTAGCGCGCCTCGAAGCGCAGCGCGCGGAGCGAGATCAGGATGAAGAGGTAGAGCACGGTCGGCGATTTCAGCACGACCGAAAGCGGCGCCATGTATTGCAGGTGGAAGCTCCAGATGGTGATCAGCAGCACGGCGATGTCGATCGCGACCGAGAGCAGCAGCAGCGCATCGGTCAGCCGCCCGCGCAGCGCGAGCCAGAGCCGGAAGCCCGTGAAGATCGCATAGAGGCCAAGCGCGATCGGCACCGGCTCGATCGCCAGAGGCGGCGGGTTGGCGGCGCGTGAGATGGCGTAGAGCACGGCGAAGAGGCCGATCGCCGCGACCTGCATCAGGCCGATCAGCACCTCCGCCCGATCCTGCTGGGCGCGGACCAGCGCTTCCAGCCGCCGCGGCAACATGCCGGGATGCTCGCCGAGCCCCAGCAACGCGAGCATCCGCCGCCGCAGGGTCGCGACGGCGCCGAGCATGGTCGTCATCACAGATAGGCGGCGCGGATGTCGAGGCTGGAGCGCACCCCGAGATCACCATGGGTCCGCTCCAGCCACGCATCCGTCGCGCGCCGTCCGGCATCGCGGAGGTAATGCAGGAAGGTCAGGTCCGCGTTGAGCTTGGAATTCACGCCGAGCCGGCCCATCACCTCGTCCGCCGCGATGGCGTGCACGAACATGCGCCTGAGGTGCCTGTCCTTCACCCGGTCGCCATCGATCAGCGAGGTGACGAACTGGATCGCCCGCATCTCCCGCATCAAGGAGGAGTTGAAGCTGATCTCGTTGACCCGGTTCAGGATGTCGCGCGCGCTGCGCGGGATGTCCGGCCGTTCGGTCGGGTTGATGTGCACCACGACGACGTCGGGGCTCTCGCAGCCATAGATCAGCGGGAAGATCGCGGGATTGCCCATGTAGCCGCCATCCCAATAGGCCTCGCCGTCGATCTCGACCGCGTGGAACAGGAAGGGCAGGCAGGCCGAGGCGAGCACGGCATCCGCGCAGAGCTGCGACCTGTCGAACACCTTGACCCGTCCGCTGCGGACATTGGTGGCGGAGAGGAACAGCTTCAGCGGGCAGTCCACCTCGCGCAGCACCTGGAAGTCCACCGTGCGTTCCAGCACGTCGCGCAGCGGGTTCAGGTTCAGCGGGTTGAACTCATAGGGGCTGAACAGCCGCGTCACCAGGTCGAAGGCGGTGAAGGAGGGCGACCAGGGCAGGCCCCAATTGGCCTGGATGCGGTCGATCCAGCTCGGCTGCAGCGGGCCCGTCCGCCCGGCCTCGCTGACGCGCTGCCAGAACAGGTCGAGCGTTCTCCGCGCGCCTTCCCGTCCGCCGACGGCATGGCCATAGGCGAGGCAGGCGGCGTTCATCGCGCCCGCGGAGGTGGCGCTGATTCCTTCCAGCGCGATGCTCTCCTCCTCGAGCAGCCGGTCGAGCACGCCCCAGGTGAAGGCGCCATGGGCGCCACCGCCCTGCAGCGCGAGGTTGACGGTCTTGACCACCGGCGCGGCGCTGGCGGCGGGTTCGGCCCGATGGCCTTCGCGGATCGCGTTCATCAGTGCGCCGTCCAGCCGCCATCCACGGGCAGCGCGACACCGGTGATGGAAGCCGCCGCGGCGGAGCAGAGGAAGCAGACGGTGCCGGCGATTTCCTCCACCGTCGCGAAGCGGCGCGTCGGCTGCTCGGCCAGGAAGACCTTGCGGATCACCTGCTGTTCCGTGAGGCCATGCGCCGCGGCCTGCTGCGCCACCTGGTTCGCGACCAGCGGCGTCCAGACATAGCCGGGGCAGACGGCGTTGCAGGTGACGCCGCTTTCCGCGGCTTCCAGCGCCGTCACCTTGGTCAGTCCGACGACGCCATGCTTCGCGGCGACATAGGCGCTCTTGAAGGGGGAGGCGACCAGCCCGTGCGCCGAGGCGATGTTGACGATGCGGCCCCAGCCGCGCTCCTTCATCAGGCCGAGCGCGGCGCGCGTCGCATGGAAGACGGCGGAGAGATTGATGGAGACGATCGCGTCCCACTTCTCCTGCGGAAAATCCTCGATCGGCGCGACATGCTGGATGCCGGCATTGTTGACCAGGATGTCCACCGGCGCGATGGCGCGGCGGGTGCGCTCGACCAGGGCGGCGACCTCCTCGGCGTCGCCCATGTCGGCATCGTCGTAGCGCACGGGCACGCCATGGGCATCGCTGAGGCGCTGGCAATCCGCCTCGATCGCATCGCGCTCGCCACGGCCATTGATGACGATCGACGCCCCGCGCGCGGCCAGCGCCTCGGCGATGCCGAGGCCGATGCCGCTGGTCGAGCCGGTGACGATCGCGACCCGGCCTTCCAGCTCGCGCTCGGCGTGCCCCGCCAGGCCGGCGGCGTGGATGATGGTGTTCATCGGATGCTCCTCTGTCGGGCATGGTTTCGCCGGGCAGGCGATGCGGGATACGGCGCCACGGTGCCGGGCGCACAGCGGGCGCGGCCAATGCCGGATGGGCAGCATGTCGATCACCTTTCCCTATCGGCGCGGCGCGGCGATCCGGGGCAGAATGTGTTGCGTCGCGTCGGCCGGGGCGGCAGCATCCGCGCGGCCGGAACGCCATCCTGGGAGACCGCGATGGAGATCCACGAGATCCGCTATTTCCTCGCCGTCTGCGAGACTCTGAACTTCACCAAGGCGGCGGAAGGCTGCAACGTCAGCCAGCCCGCGCTGACGCGCGCCATCCAGAAGATGGAAGGCGAGCTCGGCGGGCTGCTCTTCTCGCGCGAGCGCGGCAATACGCATCTGACCGAGCTCGGCCGGCTGATGCAGCCGCATTTCGAGGAGGTGCTGGCGCGCACCCAGGCGGCCCGCGCCACGGCGCAGCGCTTCCTGCGGCTGGAAAGCGCGCATCTCAGGCTCGGCGTCATGCCGACGATCAGCCCGCTGCGCTTCGTGGGTTTCCTCAACCGCTTCCGCGCGGACCAGCCGGGGATCGAGATGACGCTGAGCGAGGCGGTGCCCTCGCGCCTGACCGACCAGTTGCTGCGCGGCGAGCTCGACGTGGTGGTGATGGCGCAGCCCGGCGAGCTGGACGAGCGGCTGCGCGCCGATCCGCTCTACGACGAGCGCTTCGTCATCGCCTGCGCCGTCGGCCATCCCTTCGCGCGGCGCAACATGATCACCATGTCCGACATGGACGGGCAGTACTACCTGCAGCGCGCGAATTGCGAGTTCGTGGACGTGCTGCGCGCGGCCTGCGAGGCGAACGGCGCGCAGATCCAGCGCTCCTACCGCAGCGAACGCGAGGACTGGATCCAGACCATGGTCGCCGCCGGCATGGGCGTCTGCTTCATCCCCGAATACTCCGCGATCCATCCCGGCCTGGTGCTGCGCCGCGTGGAGCCGGAGGTGACGCGCATCGTCTCGCTCGTCACCGTCGCCGGGCGCCGCTGGTCCACGCCCCTGGCGAGCTTCGTGCAGGCGATCCGTCGCTATCGCTGGCCCGCCGGACCGGACGCGGATGCGACGCAGCGCCTGGCGCAGCCGGGACCGATCGCGTCCGCGTGATCATGGGCCGCGCGCGATACGCGGCCCGCATCGAACCCATGCCAGAGCGGTCTTGGCCTCGCGCGGGGCGTCGGCGGGATGCTGCCGCCATGCCGGGCACGCCCCGGACGGAACGGTGGAAAGGGCCACGCCATGACGCAGATCACCACGATCACAGGGACCATGATGCGCGCCGCGCGCCCGGCTGCCGAGCCAGGCGTGTGGGAGGCGCTGATGGCCGGCAGCCAGGCCGGCGACCGCCGCGCCTATGACCGCCTGCTGCGCGAGGTCACGCCGCTGCTGCGCGCCATCGCCCGGCGGCGCATCCACAACGGGGCCGAAGCCGAGGATGCGGTGCAGGACGCGCTGCTGTCCATCCACGCACTGCGCCACACCTATGATCCCACGCGCCCGCTGCGCCCGTGGATCGCGGCGATCGCGGAGCGGCGCTGCATCGACAGGCTCCGTTGGCTCGGCCGGCATGCCGGCGATCGGGTCGTGGCCGAGGATGCGGAACAGATCGCCGATCCGCGCCAGGACCACCATGGCGAGCGCGCCGTGGCCGGCAGCCAGCTGCGGGCTCTCGTTGCGATGCTGCCGCCGGTGCAGCGTACCGCGATCGCGCTGACGAAGCTTGAGGACCTCTCGCTGACCGAAGCGAGCGCCCGGTCGGGCATCAGCGTGGGCGCGTTGAAGGTCGCGACCTTCCGGGCGGTGCGCACGATGCGCGCGCGGCTCCTGCTCGGCCCGGACGGCGATGCGCATCCGGTATCGGCTGCATAGGTGGATCGCATTTCAAACCGGTCCTGCCGGTGGCCATCATCCGATCACGGTGCGGCAGGCGCACCCTTCATGCAGCGCAAGGACAGGTCACGTGGAAAAGACGATCGATCCCGCCCGCCGCAGCCTCTGCGTCGCAGGCCTCGGGGCATGTGTCGTGGCGGTCGCGCCACCCGTGGACAACCCGATCGGCGCTGCCCAGAATGGTTCGGCATAAGCAGGACCAGGCCCGGTCCCTCTCCTTTCTCTGTTCGGGGGAAAGACGTCTTGGCGGGCGCCTTCGATCTTGAGCGGTTCGTGCAGGCGCAGGACCGCGTCATGCCCGCGGTGATGCGGGAACTCCAGGAGGGGCGGAAACGCAGCCACTGGATGTGGTTCGTCTTCCCCCAGCTCCGCGCCCTCGGCCGCAGTCCGACCGCGCTGCACTACGGCATCGCATCGTTGGACGAAGCGCGCGACTACATGGCGCATGCGGTGCTGGGGCCGCGCCTGGTGGCCTGCACCGAAGCCGTGCTCGCCGTGCAAGGCCGCAGCGCGCACGAGATTTTCGGCAGCCCGGACGACCTGAAGCTACGGTCCTGCATGACGCTGTTCGGGGCGGCGGCACCAGGGCAGCCCGTCTTCGCCGAAGTGCTGCGGCGCTACCATGGCGGGGAGCCGGATGCGGCGACGGCGGCGCTGCTGCAGGATCGTGGAAAGTCTGTCTGAAAATAGTGCTGGAACAATCGGCTTCGACCCGCTGCGGACCTTCGAACCTCATACCACCGGTCGAATGCTTCGACCGTTGGTATTCATCTTTGCTGACCCTCATGCGCGTCATGCCGCAGGCATGCGTTCCGCATGACGCGCAAACCTCCGGTTTGCTTGGCTCGCCGGACCGTCATGCCGAAGGCATGCTGTCCGCATGACC
>JAYRQX010000398.1:0-5019 GCA_041910415.1 Acetobacteraceae bacterium
CTCATACCAACGGCCGAATGCTTCGACCGTTGGTATTCATCTTTGCTGACCCTCATGCGCCGGGCGCAAACCTCCGGTTTGCTTGGCTCGCCGGACCGTCATGCCGAAGGCATGCTGTCCGCATGACCGGCGGATCGGCATAGCCGACCGCGAGCGGGCCGCATTCGCGGCCTCGGCACGAGTCAAAGCCTCGTGCCGCCCGTATCAGCCGGCCTTCGAATCGTTCGCGGCGGTCGCCGTGCCGTCCGGGCGGATGACGCTGCTGATCGTGCCGCGCACCAGCGTCACCTTCACGCCCGGGGCGATCTCGGCCTCGACCTCGTCCGAGCCCTCCTTCACCTTGGTGACGGTCGCGACGATGCCGCCCGCCGTCACCACGCGGTCGTTGCGCTTGAGCTGGCCGAGCATCTCCCGGTGCTCCTTCATCTTCTTCTGCTGGGGACGGATCAGCAGGAAATAGAAGACGACGAAGATCAGCAGGAGCGGCGCGAGCTGCATGATGGCGCCGCCCGTGCCGCCATCGGTGGCCTGGGCATAGGCGGGC
Source organism: Acetobacteraceae bacterium (assembly GCA_041910415.1). Lineage (GTDB taxonomy): Bacteria > Pseudomonadota > Alphaproteobacteria > Acetobacterales > Acetobacteraceae > JAYRQX01. Next base: position 545 of record JAYRQX010000398.1, read on the forward strand.
GCGATCCCGAACAGGCTGGTCATGGGGGTCCGGCTTTCGTATCAGGGGGTTCTGAAGGGCCGCGCAACCTAGCGTTCCGCCCCCCTCCGTCAAGTGAAGCCGCCGCCCGGACCGAATTCCATGCACAACGAATTGCTGCCTTCGCTGAACCGCATCGCGGAGGCGCTGGAACGCCTCGCCCCGGCCGCGCCGCCGCCGCCATCGCTGACCGGCGCGGACGCCTTCGTCTGGCACCCCGCCCCCGCGCCGCGCCTCGCCCCCGTGCCCCAGGTGGCCGCGGTGCCGATCGCGCTGCTCAAGGGCGTGGAGCGGCAGAAGGAGATCCTGCTCGAGAACACGACGCGCTTCGCGCGCGGCTTCCCCGCGAACAACGCCATGCTCTGGGGCGCGCGGGGCACGGGCAAGTCGTCCCTGGTGAAGGCCGCCCATGCCGCGGCGAACCAGGCGCATCCGGGGTCCCTCGCCCTGGTCGAAATCCAGCGCGAGGACATCCGCACCCTGCCCGAGTTGCTCACCATCCTGCGCGGGCAGAAGCGTCAGGTGCTGGTCTTCTGCGACGACCTCTCCTTCGAGCGCGAGGACGCCGACTACAAGGCGCTGAAGAGCGTGCTCGACGGCGGCATCGAGGGGCGGCCCGCCAACGTGCTGTTCTATGCGACATCGAACCGCCGCCATTTGATGTCGCGCGACATGATCGAGAATGAGCGCTCGACCGCGATCCATGGCGGCGAGGCGATCGAGGAGAAGGTTTCCCTGAGTGACCGCTTCGGCCTGTGGATCGGATTCCACAACGCAGACCAGGACACCTTCTTCGCGATGATCGAGGGCTACGCGGCGCATTTCGGGCTGCAGGTGGAGACGGACGAACTGCATCGCCAGGCCGTGGAATGGTCCGTGACGCGCGGGGCGCGGTCCGGGCGCGTGGCCTGGCAGTTCATCCAGGATCTGGCGGGGCGGCTCGGCGTCGCCATCGGGGCCTGACCGGCACGCGCCCCCGCCCGCAGGGCGCCTCGCGCCGCGGCGGCCGCTTCCTCAACCCCGCGCAGGAACCCGCGGGGCGTTTCGGCTTCGACGCGCATCTGCGGCTGGCGTGGGACGGGACCGGCCATCGCTGGCCGCGCCGCGTGCAGGATCCAGCTTTCCCGCCGCCGCCCGCGGCAGTGCCGGACGGCCATGTCGCCATCACCTTCATCGGCCACGCGACGTTCCTGATCCGCTTCGCGGGCGGGCCCGTGCTGCTGACGGACCCGATCTGGTCATCGCGCTGTAGCCCGTTGCCCTTCATCGGGCCGAAGCGCGTGCGGAAACCCGGCCTGGCCTTCGACGCGCTGCCGCGGATCGACGCGGTGCTGCTCTCCCACAACCACTACGACCACATGGACCTGCGGACGCTGCGCCGCCTGATCCGCCGCGACGCGCCGGCGATCGTCACCGGGCTCGGCAACGCAGCCTACCTGGCGCGGAAGGGCGTATCGGGCGCGCGGGATCTGGATTGGTGGGAGACGGCGCCGCTTCCGGGCGCCCTGACCGCGACCTACCTGCCCGCACGGCATTTCTCGGCGCGCGGCGTCACGGATCGCGGGCGGATGCTCTGGGGCGGTTTTCTCGTCGCCAGCCCGGCCGGGCGGCTGATCTTCCTGGGCGACACGGCCATGGGCGGGCAGATGAACGAGATCGGCGACCGTGTGGGGCCGGTCGGCGTCGCGCTGATCCCGATCGGCGCCTATGATCCGGGCTGGTTCATGCGCGCCGTGCACATGAACCCCGAGGAAGCGCTGGACGCGGCCCGCATCCTGCGCGCGCGCACCAGCGTGGCCATGCATTTCGGCACCTTCAAGCTGACGCTGGAGGCGATCGACGATCCCCCGCGCCGCCTGCACGCGGCGCGCGAGGCGGCGGGGCTGCCGCCGGGCTTCTTCCGCGTGCCGGGCTTCGGCGAGACGCTGGTGCTGCCGCTCGCCGCCGCCTGATCAGCCGATGCGCGTGACGCCGCCCATGAAGGGTTGCAGCACCTCGGGCACGCGGATGCTGCCATCGGCGTTCTGGTGCGTCTCCATGACAGCGATCAGCGCGCGCCCCACGGCGACACCCGAGCCGTTCAGCGTGTGCAGGAAGGCGGTGCCCTTCGCATCCTTCGGGCGGTAGCGGCCGCCCATGCGGCGAGCCTGGAAGTCGCGGCAGTTGGAACACGAAGAAATTTCGCGCCAGGCCTGCTGCCCCGGCAACCAGACCTCCAGATCAAAAGTCTTGGCCGCGCCGAAGCCCGTATCGCCCGCGCAGAGCACGATGCGGCGCCAGGTGAGACCGAGTTCGGTGAGCACGCGCTCGGCGCATTGCGTCATGCGCTCATGCTCGGCGGCGCTGTCCTCGGGGCGCGTGATGGAGACCATCTCCACCTTCTGGAACTGGTGCTGGCGCAGCATCCCCCGCGTGTCGCGCCCGGCGCTGCCCGCTTCCGACCGGAAGCAGGGCGTGAGCGCGGTCAGGCGCAGCGGCAGCGTGTTGTCGGCCAGGATCGCGTCCATGGCGAAGCCCGTCAGCGGCACCTCGGCAGTCGGGATCAGCCAGCGGCCATCGGTGGTGCGGAACAGGTCATCGGCGAATTTCGGCAGCTTGTCGGTGCCATAGGCGACGGCATCGTTCACCAGAAGCGGGACCGAGCATTCGGTATAGCCGTGCTGCTCGGTATGGAGCGACAGCATGTACTGGCCGAGCGCGCGTTCGAGCCGCGCGAGCCCACCCTTCAGCACCGTGAATCGCGTGCCGGCGATCTTCGTGGCCGTCGCGAAATCCATCTGGCCCAGGGCTTCGCCGAGCTCGAAATGCTGCTTCGCGGGGAAGCCCGGTTCGCGTGGTTCTCCATGCTGCTTCAGCACGACGTTGGCGGTTTCATCGGCGCCGTCGGGGACATCGGCATCGAGGATGTTCGGAACCAGTTCCAGGATCGCCGTGACGCGGCCCTCGGCCTCCTTCGCGCGCTCGGCACGTTCGCCCTCCCCCTGCTTCAGCGCCGCCGCTTCCGCCATGAGGGAAGACGCGTCCTCCTTCTTCGCCTTCAGCATGCCGATCTGCTTGGCGAGGCGGTTCTGCTCGGCACGCAGCGTCTCGATCTCGGCGATGGCCTTGCGGCGTTCCTCGTCGGCCGAGAGCACGGCGGCGGACTGCGCCGCGAGGCCCCGCCGTGCCATCGCGTGATCGAACGCCGCGGGGTCACGGCGGATGGCGGCGATATCGTGCATGGGATCAGACCCGTCGAAGACGTTGAATCAATTCGGCCGTATCGGCCGCACCATCCCAGTAGGCGATCAGGATCGCGCTGTTGAGACTGATCCACCGGGCCACGGCCGCGAAGTCGGCTGCGCTCAGTTCACCCTCCAGCAGCGCCGGTTGCGGCCTGATCGCGACGACGGCCGTGTCCTCCGGCACCATGCGCTCACCGCCGCTGCGCGAGACCTTCACGCGCGCATCGTGCCGGGCATGGCCTCGCGGGCTCACCCAGACCGTCATCGGCAGGCCGGTGGTGCGGGGATAGAGGTTCGCCATCTCGTAGAGCTCGTCTGTCCCGGCGTCGCCAGCGAACCGCCCCTGCTCCTCCCCGAACCCCGCGCCGCTCATGGCGTGTCGTCCGACTTCGGCGTCATCCAGCGCGCGGCCAGGATGGAGATTTCGTACAAAAGGATCAGCGGGATCGCCAGGCCGATCTGGCTGACGATGTCGGGCGGCGTCAGCACGGCGGCGACCACGAACATGCCGACGACCGCGTAGCGCCGTCCCTTCCTCAGGCTGTCCACGTTCAGGATGCCGACGCGGCAGAGCAGCGTCAGCAGCACCGGAAGCTGGAAGGCGATGCCGAAGGCCAGGATCATCTGCATGACCAGCGAGAGGTATTCGCTGACGCGCGGCAGCAGGTCGATCGAAGCGCCGTCCCATCCCCCCGGCGGCGTCGCGAAGCCCGCGAGGAAACGCCAGGCCAGCGGGAAGATGAAGTAGTAGGCGAGCGCCGCGCCAAGGACGAAGAGGAAGGGCGAGGCCAGGATGAAGGGCAGGATGGCCCGCTTCTCGCTCCGGTACAGCCCGGGTGCGACGAACAGCCAGAGCTGCGTCGCCCACATCGGGAAGGACAGGAAGATGGCGCCGAAGAAGGCCACCTTCAGGTAGGTGACGAAGGCTTCCAGCAGATGCGTGAAGATCAACCGGGGGTTCGGATGCCCGAGTTCCCGCATCACCTTGATCAGCGGCTCGGCCAGGAAAAAATAAATCGGCTCGGAGAAATAGTAGCAGAGCGCGAAGGCCGAGGCGAAGGCGGCGACCGACCACAGCACCCGGGAGCGCAGCTCCATCAGGTGGTCGATCAACGGCATCGGCTTGTCGTTGATCGGATCCTCGTCCTCGGGGGTCGTCGTCTTGGCGTCGCGCGGCACGGGCCCGGATCCTCAGGCGGAAGGCGGCAGGGGGGCCGCGGCCGGGGACGGCGC
>JAYRQX010000399.1:0-9711 GCA_041910415.1 Acetobacteraceae bacterium
ACGAGGGCGATGGCGAGCGCGAGCACGAGATCGGGCCGGTACCCGAGTGCGAAGCCGGCGAGCACCCCGGCGCCGATGAGGGCCAGGCGGCGCGAGCGCCCCTCGGTGTGCAGCGCGCGCAACCCGAACACGATGCTCCACAGGCCCAGCGCCACACCGCCCAGCATCAGGCCGCGCAGCCCCTCGGTCAGCCGCCACAGGCGGATATCGAAATACATGCGGCGCACTCCTGGGCCGGCGGCGGGGCCCGACTCCGATGGCCGCATGCTGTGCGCCGCCCGGCTGGGCGGCAAACGCAAGATTTTCATCCGCTGTTGAGCTATATCGAACGGCGATGCAAACCCGCCTGCCGCCCCTCGCCGCGCTTCGTGCCTTCGCCGCTGTTGCCCGCCAGGGCAGCTTCGCCCGCGCCGCCGCCGCGCTGAACGTCTCCACCAGCGCCGTCAGCCACCAGATCCGCGCGCTGGAGGACGAACTGCGCGTGCCCCTGCTGACGCGCGCCCGCAACGGCACCGGCCACAGCCGCACCGCGCCCACCGAAGCCGGCAGGGAATTGCTGGCGGCGGTGGAGGAAGCGCTGACCCGCCTGGGCGACGCCTGCGACGCCATCCGGGGCGAGGCGCGACGCGCGCGGCCGGCCCTGGCGGTCGGGGCCAACGGGTCCTTCGCCTCGCTCTGGCTGGCGCCCCGCCTCGCGACCTTTGCCGGGCGTCATCCCAGCACCGCCTGGCATATGCGGGCCTTCGAGGAGCATCGCCCGGACATGGAACGCGCGGGTCTCGACCTCGCCATCCTGCGCTTCCGCCCTGGCACCGTCCGCGCGCCGGACGCGCTGCTCTTCGCGGAGACGATCTTCCCGGTATGCGGCCCCGCCCTGGCCCCGATCGCGGATCCCGCCGTGCTGCTGCGCCTGAACCTGCTCGAGGAGGAGCATGGCGATGCGCAGGAGAAGAATTGGCGCCACTGGCTCGGCCTGCTGGGCCTGCCGCCGGGCAAGGGGCGCGTGGTGCGCTTCAGCAGCTTCAACCAGGTGATCGCGGCGGCGCTCGCCGGCGCGGGCATCGCGCTCGGACGTTCACCGATGCTGGACGCCGAACTCGCGGCGGGCCGCCTGGTGCGGCTCTTCGCACCGCATGAATTGCCGGGCTCCTGGGTCTTTGCGCTGCACAGCCGGCCGGGTCTGCTGCGGGACCCGCATGTGACGCAACTGCGCGACTTCCTGCTGGCCTCAGCACAACAGGGAGAGCGTGCAGCAAGCCGCATCTCGTAGCATGGGTTGGCACGCGGAGATTCATCGCCGCTGCTGCAGGCGCCATTGCCAAAGGCCAGACCGTGTCGGCCGTCGCGCGCCAGCTCTCGGCAAGGCCCGGCTGCAGCCGGGCTCGCGCATCGCGGTGGATCAGCCGGTCGAAGATGTGCAGCGACGGGGCGTTGTTCGGGCCCGCATTGTAGAAATGCGGGTCGATCGAGGTGAAGGCGCCGCCCGTCGCCAGGCTCGGCGACGGCGGCGCCTGGCCCCGTGCCGGCCGCGCGAAGGCCGCCGCGCCCGTGCCGAGCATCAGTCCGCGCCGTCCCGTCATGGTGCTCCCGGCCATGGCCATCCCCTTGCGCGCTGGATGTCGCGGTGCCTTTACCGCGCGCCAGTCCGTCGGGCCGGACCGAGGCTGTCTGCATCAATCCGGTGCGGGGGGCATAACCTGCGGGAATGCGTGCCCCTTCCGCTTCGCGCCCGCGGGCGCCATCCTCGCCAGTCGCCGGATTGCGAAGGACCACCCCGATGCGCCTCACCCTGGAACCGCTCACCGCCGAAGCCTTCGCGCCGTTCGGGGACGTGCTCGAAGCACCGCGGGAACCGGGCCGCGTCTATTTCGAGAAGGCGCTCGGCAACCGGCGCGAGGGGACGCGTCCCTCCATCTCCCTCACGCACCGCCTGCCGACCGCGCTGCCGATGGAATCGACCACCATGGAGCGCCACCCCACCACCTCGCAGTCCTTTCTCCCCATGGATGCGGCGCGCTGGCTGGTGATCGTCGCCCCCCACGGAGCGAAGGGCGGGCCGGATATGGCGAAGGCGCGGGCCTTCCTGGCGGGCCCCGATCAGGGCATCACCTATGGCGTGGATGTCTGGCACCATCCCTTCACGGTGCTCGACCGACCGCAGCGCTTTGCCATCATGATGTGGCGCGACGGCAGCCCGCTGGACGACGAGTTCGTGACGGTGCCGCGTTTCGAGGTGATTGAAGGCGCTTAGCCGTTGCGGCCCCGCGCCAGCGGTGGTCCTATGCCGCCAACAAGACCGGCGGAGGCAGCAATGACGGGATTCTTCGGGCGTCGCCAGGCTCTTCTGGCGACCGGTGCGGCCATGGGCGCGATCGCTGCGCCGCGGGTCGCGGCCGCGCAGGCGCGCGAGGCGATCCGCATCGGCGAGATCAACTCCTACTCCGCCCAGCCTGCCTTCCTCGCTCCCTACCGCAATGGCTGGAACCTCGCGCTGGAGCAGATCAACGCTGGCGGGGGCGTGGGTGGCCGGCCGCTCGAGACCATCTTCCGCGATGACGCCGGCCGGCCCGAGGATGCGGTGCGCCATGCGGGCGAACTCATCAACGCCGAGCGCGTGAATCTGCTCGCGGGTGGGTTTCTCTCCAATGTCGGACTCGCCATCTCGGACTTCGCGCTGCAGAACCGGCGTCTCTATGTGGCGTCCGAGCCGCTGACCGATGCGCTCGTCTGGTCCCGCGGCAACCGCTACACCTTCCGGCTGCGGCCCTCGACCTACATGCAGGCGGCGATGCTGGCCGAGGAAGCGGCGAAGCTGCCGACCCGGCGCTGGGCGACCGTTGCACCCAACTACGAATACGGCCAGTCGGCCGTGCGCTGGTTCAAGGAACTGCTTACGCGCGCGAAGCCCGACGTGCAGTTCGTGGGCGAGCAATTCCCGGCCCTCGGCCGCATCGATGCCGGTGCCACCGTGCAGGCCGTGGCCGCCACGAACCCGGAGGCAATCTTCAACGTCACTTTCGGCGCCGACCTCACCAACTTCGTCCGCCAGGGCAACACGCGCGGGCTGTTCGAGCGCCGGCGTGTCGTCTCCATGCTGACGGGCGAGCCGGAATACCTGGACCCCCTGGGCGACGAGGCGCCGGAAGGTTGGATCGTCACCGGCTATCCCTGGGCGGATCTGAACAATCCGACCCATGCGACCTTCCGCGACACCTACCGCGCGAAGTTCAACGAGCCGCCGAAGCTCGGCTCCGTCGTCGGCTACGACACCGTGCAGGCGATCGCCAACATGCTGCGCAGGACCGAGACGAACACGGACACCGAACGCATGGTGGACGCGATGCGCGGCCTGATCACCACCACGGCCTTCGGCACCGGGGAGATCGAGTTCCGTGCCATCGATCACCAGTCCACGCTCGGCGCCTTTGTCGGCAAGACGGCGCTGCGCAACGGGCGCGGGACGATGGTGGACTGGCGCTACGCCGACGGGCGGAATTACCTGCCCTCCGACGAGGTGGTTCGCACGCTGCGTCCGCAGGGCTGACCGGCGCGACCCCGCACGGGCATGGAGAACCTGGTCGTCCAGGCCCTGAACGGGCTCGCCTCCGCATCCTCCCTGTTCCTGGTGGCGTCGGGGCTGACCGTTATCTTCGGCGTCACGCGCGTGGTGAACTTCGCCCACGGCTCGCTCTACATGCTGGGCGCCTACCTGGCCTGGACGCTGGTGACGAACAATGTCGTGGGGCCGCGCAGCACGCTGCCGGGCTTCTGGGGCGGGGTGCTGCTGGCGGTGCTGATCGTCGGCGCCATCGGCGCCGTGATCGAAATCCTGTTGCTGCGCCGCGTCTATCATGCGCCCGAGCTGTTCCAGCTGCTCGCGACCTTCGGTGTGGTGCTGATCGTGCAGGATGTCGCGCTGGCGATCTGGGGGCCGCAGGACCTGCTTGGGCCGCGCGCGCCGGAGCTGCGGGGCGCGACCGAGATTCTCGGTATCCTCTTTCCCCGCTATGAACTGTTCCTGATCGTCGTCGGGCCTGTCGTGCTGGGCCTTCTCTGGCTGCTGTTCCACCGCACGCGCTTCGGCACGCTGGTGCGCGCGGCGACGCAGGACCGGGAGATGGTGGGCGCGCTCGGCGTCAATCAGCGCCTGCTCTTCACGGGTGTCTTCGCACTGGGGTCCATGCTCGCCGGCCTCGGCGGCGCGCTGCAATTGCCGCGTGAGAGCGTGAACCTGCACATGGATCTCGCCATCATCTCGGAAGCCTTCGTCGTCGTCGTGGTCGGCGGGCTCGGCTCGCTGCCCGGTGCCTTCCTGGCCGCGCTGCTGATCGGGCAGCTCCACGCCTTCGGCATCATGGTCTTTCCGCGCATCACGCTGGTGCTGGTTTTCCTGGTCATGGCGGTGGTGCTGGTGCTGCGGCCCTACGGCCTGCTCGGCCGCAAGCCGGAACCGCAGCGCGGCGCGATGGCGCTGGAACCGCTTATCCTGCCGACCCATCCCTGGCTGAAGCACGCCGGGCTGGCGGCGTTGGTCCTGTTGATCGTCCTGCCGCCGCTGCTGCCGGACTACGAGCTCACCATCCTGACGGACTTCGCCGTCTTCGTGCTGTTCGCAGCGTCCCTGCATTTCATCATGGGGCCCGGTGGCATGGCTTCCTTTGGCCATGCAGCCTATTTCGGCTTCGGTGCCTATGCAGCGGGGTTGCTGGCGAAGCATCTCGGCGCGCCGATGCTGGCCGGCATGGCGCTGGCGCCCTTCGCCGCAGGGCTTTTCGGGCTGATCTTCGGCTGGTTCTGCGTGCGGTTGTCCGGTGTGTACTCGGCCATGCTGACGCTGGCCTTCGCGCAGATCGCCTGGTCGGTCGCCTTCCAGTGGCTGGAACTGACGGGGGGCGACAACGGCATCCTCGGCGTCTGGCCGTCGGACTGGGCACGGCCGAAGCTTGTTTTCTACTATCTCGCGCTCACCTTCTGCCTCGGCGCGACGCTGCTGCTGCGCCGCGCGCTCTATGCACCCTTTGGCTATGCGTTGCGCGCCCAGCGCGATTCCGCGTTGCGCGCCGAAGCGATCGGCATCGACGCCTTTCGCATCCGCTGGCTGGCCTTCGGGCTGGCCGCCGCGGCCGCGGGCATCGCTGGTGCCTTCTTCGCCTATGCCAAGGGCAGCGTCTTCCCGACCTACATGGCCATCCCGCGCAGCGTGGACGCGCTGCTGATGGTGCTGCTGGGCGGCGTGCAGACCGTCACGGGCCCGATCGTCGGTGCGGTCGCCTTCGCCGGGCTGCAGGAACAGCTGGTGCGCGTGACGGAATACTGGCGCCTGGTGCTGGGCCTGGTGATCGTCGCACTGGTGCTGTTCTTCCCGGCTGGCCTCGCCGGCGCTTTCGCGCGTCGCTTCGACCGGCGCGTGGAGGAGACGCGATGAGCGACGCCCCAAGCGTGCTCGAAGTGCGCGCACTCACAAAGAATTTCGGCGGCGTGCGTGCGGTGCAAGGTGTGAGCTTCGCGGTCGCGGCGGGCGAGATGCTGGCATTGATCGGCCCCAACGGTGCGGGCAAGTCCACCTGCTTCAACATGCTGAACGGCCAGATCCGCCCCGATGCAGGGCGCGTGCTGCTGGAAGGCCAGGACATCACGGGGCGCGCGCCGCGCGAGGTCTGGCGTCTGGGCGTCGGCCGCACCTTCCAGATCACCGCGACCTTCCCATCCATGACGGTGCGCGAGAACGTGCAGATGGCACTGCTCTCGCACCACCGGAAACTTCTGGACGTCTGGAACCCGGTGGCGAAGCTGGACGCGGCTGAGGCCGATGCGCTGCTCGCCTTGGTCGGCATGCAGGGCCAGGCCGGGCGCGCCTGCGGCGTGCTGGCCTATGGCGACCTCAAGCGGGTGGAACTTGCCGTCGCGCTTGCCAACACGCCGCGCCTGCTGCTGATGGACGAGCCCACCGCCGGCATGGCGCCCGGCGAGCGCACGGCGCTGATGGCCCTGACCGCGACGATCGCGCGCGACCGCGGCATCGCCGTGCTCTTCACCGAGCACGACATGGACGTCGTCTTCGCTCATGCCGACCGCATCATCGTGTTGAACCGCGGCGAGCTGATCGCGGAAGGCGCGCCCCAGGCCGTGCGCGCCGATGCGCGCGTGCGGGAGGTCTATCTGGGTTCCGGCGCCACGACGGGGGCGCATTGATGCTCGCGCTGCACGACCTGCATGCGCATTATGGGCGCGCCCATATCCTGCACGGCGTGACGCTGACGGCCGCCCGGGGCGAGGTGCTGGCGCTGCTCGGCCGCAACGGCGCGGGCAAGAGCACGACGATGAAGGCCGTCATCGGCCTGGTGCCGCCGACCAACGGCCGCGTGATCTTCGACGACACGGATGTCGCGCGCGAGGAACCCTTCGCCATCGCGCGGCGCGGCATCGGCTATGTGCCGGAGGAGCGCCGCATCTTTACCGAGCTGACGGTGCTGGAGAATCTGGAGGTAGGCCGCCGCGCGGCGCGATCGGACCAGGCCGCCTGGACGCCGGCGCGGCTCTTCGAGCTGTTCCCGAGCCTCGGCGCCATGCGCGACCGGCCCGGAGGGCGCATGAGCGGCGGGGAACAGCAGATGCTGACCATCGCGCGGACGCTGATGGGCAATCCGCGGCTGATCCTGCTGGATGAGCCGTCCGAGGGCCTCGCGCCGGTGATCGTCGAACGCATGGCGGATGCGATCCTGGCGCTGAAGCGCGAGGGGCTGACGATCATCCTGAGCGAGCAGAACCTGCACTTCGCGCAGCTGGTCGCCGACCGCGCGACGATCATCGAGAAGGGGCGTATCCAGTACGACGGCGCGATGGGCGCGCTGATGGCGGATGAACAGGTGCGGGCACAGTATCTGAGCGTGTGATGTGCCCCCACCCCAGCCCTCCCCCGCTGCGCACGGGAGGGTCAGGTGAACGCTCCGGCGTTCCCCTGGGGTCGGGGCAATTCCGCCATCCCGCAGGCGCGCACCCGCTCCTGGCAGCACAGCAGAGCCCCCAGGATCAGCCCTTCGCCGATCAGCCGCTGCGCCACCGATGCGCCGCGATCGAGCGCCGTCGCCACGACCTCCTCCGGCAGCGCGCCGACCTCCACCGTCACCAGCCGCTCTCCCAGATCGCTGTCGGGATCGAGCGCCACCGCCACCGCGCGCCGCACCGCCGGATGCGCGGCGTCCACGGCGTTCGCGATCACCGTCGCCGCCGCATCCGCCGTCGCCGCATCCCGCGCCAGCGCCGTTACGGCGTCCGCGATACCCAGGGAAAAGCTCCGCCCCGGCCAGCCGCTGGTGGCGATGCCGCCGATGCCCATGCCATGCGCCACGGTCACCTGCCCTTCCGCCGTGCCGTGCCGCAGGCTGTGCACCAGCCCGACGCGCAACAACGCGCTGGGCGCCACATGCAGCGCGATGTCGCCGCCATTGTTGACGAAGGCGCTTTCCAGCGGCCCGGCCTCCCGCATCGCCGCCAGGACGTGGTCCGCGACGCTGCCCGCGACCGCTGCCATGGGCGTGATGAATCCCGCGCGATGCGGATGCACGGCGGCGACCATGCGCCGCGCGACGGGGCCGGTCACTGCCGCGGGCTCGGACTGCGCTGGCATGCGCAGCAGCGGCAACTCGGCCACGAGCGCCGGCAGCACATCGCCGAACACGCGCTCGGCCGTGCGCAGCGCCGCCTCGCGCGCCGCGCCTTTCGCTTCCACGATCAGATCGATCGGCCCGTGCTGAAGGTGCAGCCTTCCGTCGGGCAGACGCGCCGCTAGGGCGCCGGCCACGGGTTTTCTGCGCGCCAAGCCTCGTTGCGGGCGCCGTCGCGGTATTCCGCCAACATGCTTTCCAGCGGTACCGCGTGATCCACATGCCCGCCGAGTGCGGCGTAGAGATCGGCACGCATGGTGAACTCGATGGGGGCCACCAGCGCCGGCGTCGGCACGTATCCAAAGGCGTCGTCCGGCAGCCGCAGGATGTCGGCCATGATGGTGATGCCGCCGCCAGGCCAGACGTAGCAGGGCGCTCCGCCCATGGTGACGCGCACCTTTTCCTCGCGCACGCCGTGGGTCAGCAGAACGGGGTTCTCCGTCACACCCGCGCGCAGCGAACCACCCGCGCCCGCCATGAAGACGATGCTCGTCAGCGACGGCTCGCAATTCTTCCCGATCCGCTCGACCGTCTTCATCACCGCATCGGGCATCGGCGAGGGTACGGGACGAAGCGCCTCGTCCAGGACAACGAACAGGGAATCCTCGCCTGTCGTGCTGGTCATCAGCAGCCGGAGACCGGGCCAGGCGGTTTTCGGGTCGATCCTCTCGATGATGGCGAGCGGGTCGGTGATGTCCGTGCCGCCCCAGCCGCTGCCGGGATGCGCGACCTGGAAATAGCGCCCGGGCGTGGAGCGTCTTCCCCTGACACGGATGCCCGCAGGCCGCATGTCCAGGCACTTGCCCGCCTGGTGTTCGGTCAGCACGCCGGTGATGTGGTCGTCCACCACGATCACCTCGTCCACATGGCCCTGCCATTGCTGCGCGAAGATGCCGACGGCCGCGCTGCCGCAGCCGACGCGCATGCGCTGCTCACGCACGCCGTTGACGATGGGCGCCGCGCCCGCCCGCAGCACGACGGTCGCGCCGCCGTCGATGCTCACTTCCACGGCCTGCTTGCGACAAAGAGAAAGCATCGCCTCGCAGGTGACGTTGCCTTCCTTCTTGCTGCCGCCCGTCAGGTGCTGCACGCCGCCGAGCGAGAGCATCTGGCTGCCGTATTCCGCCGTTGTGACATGCCCGATCTGTTCGCCATCGACCCGCACCGCGGCCGTCTCGGGCCCCAGATGGCGGTCGGTGTCGATCTTCACCTTCAGGCCGCAATACGAGAAAATCCCCTCGGTCACGACGGTGACCGTGTCCACGCCTTCATGCCGGGATGAGACGATGAAGGGCGCGGGTTTGTAGTCCGGATAGGTCGTGCCCGCGCCGATCGCGGTCACGAAGACCGGGGGTGCCGCCAGGCTGCCGTTCCACCCTTCCGACCCTTCCAGGAAGGGCACCGTCGCGCTGCCCTTCGTCTGGGTCAGCTCCATCAGCACCAACGGGTCGGTCCGCACCAGCGCGCCGTCGCGGTTGGCGTAGCGGTCGCAGGCGCCGGCGCGGCCGGGGCGGATGCGGCACAGCACGGGGCAGGCGTCGCAGCGGACGATGCCATCCGCCTCACGCGCGCCGAACTGCGTTGTCCTGTCGCTCACGCGGGAAAGACTAGCCACCGTCTGCGTGCCGCGCCAGCGCAGCCCCTTCGCGCCGCCCCGCCCCGCCGCTAGGCTTGCAGCGGGACAAGGAGGCTGCGCATGGCGCTCGAAGCGGCGGCGGGACCGGCCAAGGGCAGGACGGTTATCCGCAACATCGGCCTGATGCTCTCGGGCGACCTGGCGAACCCGATCCTGGACGCCGACGCGATCCTGGTCGAGGACGGCCGCATCGCCGCCATCGGGCACCTGAAGGAACTGCCCGACGCGCCTGATGCCACCATCATCGACGCCATGGGCTGCGCCATCTCCCCCGGGCTCGTGGACAGCCACGTCCACCCGGTCTTCGGCGACTGGACGCCGCGCCAGAACCAGCTTGGCTGGATCGAATCTTTTCTCAATGGCGGCGTCACCACGATGATCAGCGCCGGCGAGGTGCATCTGCCCGGCCGC
>JAYRQX010000400.1:0-2785 GCA_041910415.1 Acetobacteraceae bacterium
CATCCTGGTGAACAATGCCGGCGTGAACGGGCCGGTGCTGCCGTCCTGGGACTATCCGCTGGCCGACTGGGACCGTGTCATCGGCATCGACCTGAACGGCGTCTTCTACTGCTGCCGCGCGGCCATCCCGCACATGCGCGCGCGCGGCCACGGGCGGATCGTCAACATCGCCTCCATCGCCGGGAAGGAGGGCGTGCAGAACATCGCACCCTATTCGGCTGCCAAGGGCGGCGTCATCGCCTTCACCAAGGCGGTGGCGAAGGAGCTTGCGCAGGACGGCATCCTGGTCAACGCCATCGCGCCGGCCATGGTCGAGACCGAGTTGCAGAAGGAAATGACACCGGAGCACATCGCGGCGATGCGCGCGAAGATCCCGATGGGCCGCTTCCTGCAGGTGGACGAGGTCGCGGCCATGACGGCGTTCATCGTCGGCCCGGATTGCAGCTTCAACACCGGCTTCGTCTTCGATCTGACAGGCGGGCGGGCGACCTACTGATGCGCCTCGGCACCGCGCACCTGACTGCGCTCGAATTGCCGCCTGTCGCGCTGGTGCGCGCCGCGGCGCGCGCGGGACTTGGTGCGGTCGGGCTGCGGCTGATGCCGGCGAGCGTGGGCGGCGTGTCCTATCCTCTGGATGCGGCGGCGAGAGCCGAGCTGAAGCGCGCGTTGCGCGACGAGGACGTGACGGTGCGCGAGGTGGAGTTCATCGCCATCACGCCCGATATCGTGCCGACCGATGTCCTGCCGCTGTTCGAAGCCGGCGCGGAACTCGGCGCGGCATGCGTCACGGTCTCGGGCGACGATTTCGATCCGGAGCGGCTGATCGCGAATTTCGCCGCGCTCTGCGATCTCGCCGCGCCCTTCGGCTTGCGCCTCGACCTGGAGTTCATGCGCTGGCGCGACATCGCGACGCCGGAGCAGGCGGCCGAGGTCGTGGCCGGCGCGGACCGGCCGAACGCGTCGGTGCTGGTGGTCGCGCTGCATCTCATGCGCTGCGGCAGCGGCGTCGCGGCACTGGCCGACATCCCACCCGCGCGGCTTCGCTGCGTGCAGCTCTGCGATGCGCCGCTCGCCGCGCCGCCGACGCGCACGGACATCATCGCCGAAGCGCGGGAAGGGCGGCTGATGCCAGGGGAGGGCGCCCTGCCGCTGGTGCCTTTGCTGCATGCGCTGCCGCGCGATATCGCCATCTCGGTCGAAGTGCCGATGCCCGGCCTCGGCGCGGAGGCGCGCCTGGTGCGCGCCGCCGCCGCCGCCCGCCGCGTCGTTGCCGAGGCGCGGGCGATCGACGAGAATGAAACAACGGGAGGACATCCATGACACTGCACCGCCGCACCCTCGGCGCCGCCACGCTTGCGTTCGGCGCAGCCCGCGCCGCCCAGGCGCAGGACGCCTATCCAAGCCGCAGCGTCACCGTCGTCGCGCCCTTCGCGGCCGGCGGCTCGACCGACTTCGTGGCACGGCTGATCTCGCAGAACCTGTCGAACGCGCTCGGCCAGCAATTCGTGGTGGACAACCGCACGGGCGCCTCGGGCACCATCGGGTCCAACACCGTCGCCCGCGCCCGGCCCGATGGCTACACGCTGCTCTGCAGCCCGAATTCCACCTTCGCCATGGCGCCCTTCCTGTATCAGCTGCCCTACGACAACGACCGCGCCTTCGCGCCGATCAGCCTGCTCGCGACCAATGCCATGGCCGTCTGCGTGCCGATGAACTCACCGTGGCGGACGCTGGGCGACCTGGTGAACGCGGCCAAGGCCGCGCCGGGGCGGATCAGCTTCGGCTCCGGCGGCGTCGGCGTCTCCAACCACCTGGCGGTGGAACTCTTCGCCGTCGGCGTCGGGATCGAGTTGCAGCACGTGCCCTACCGCGGCGGCGCGCCGGCGGCGCAGGCCGTGCTGACGGGGGAGGTGCAGCTCTCCTTCGTGGACACCGTCACCGCCATTCCCTTCGTGCGCGACGGTCAGATGCGCGCGCTCGCCGTCACTTCGGCCGAGCGCAGCGCACAGCTCCAGGGCGTGCCGACCATTGCCGAGAGCGGCCTGCCGGGCTTCCGCGCCTCCACCGACTTCGCGCTGTTCGCGCCCGCGGGTACGCCGGATGCGGTGCTGCGGCGCCTCGGCGAGGTCTGCGTCGCCTCCATGCGGACGCAGGAGGTGCGGGACCGCCTTGCCCCGCTCGCGATCGACCCGATCGGCGGCACGCCGGCGGAGTTCGATGCCTATTTCCGCGCCGAGGTCGCGAAGTGGCGCGACATCATCCGCGCCCGCAACATCCAGGTGCAGTAATCACCGAAGCCACCCGACATTTCGGCCCGCGCGGATAGGCGCGCCCGGCGCTTGAGGCACACGGACAACGCGCGCCGGCGCCTGAAAAGAAGTCAGCTATTCGCCGCGACGTCGAGCAGCCGGTCCAGCACCTCCGGCTCCTGCGCGCCCGCAATGGCGTGGCGGCCTTCGATGACGAAGCAGGGCACGCCGTTGATGCCGAGCCTGTGGGCGCGGAGGTTGTCCGCATGCACGGCCGTCGCCTCGGCCTGGGAGGAAATGGCGCGCATCACGGCCGCGGCCTCGATCCCGAGCCTGTGGCCGATCGCGACCAGCGTCTCGTCGTGCCCGATATCGGCGCCTTCGCAGAAATAGGCGGTGAAGAGCGCATCCACGGCACGGTCGGCGTAGCCCATGCGCGCGGCCAGGCGCACCAGCCTATGCGCGTCGAGGCTGGAGGGAATGCGGCGGATCCGGTCGAAGCGGAACTGCACGCCCTCGGCACGGCCGAGCTCGGC
>JAYRQX010000401.1:0-4800 GCA_041910415.1 Acetobacteraceae bacterium
CCGGCGCCAGCGACCCCGCGCCGGGGGCACCGGCCGCGCCGGGCCGCGCAACATCGGCTCGGGCACCGCCTTCGCCGTCGCGCAGCACGGGCTTGCCGTGACCAACGCCCATGTCGTCGCCGGCTGCAGCGCCGTGGTGGACGAGCAGGGGCACCCCATGCGCATCGTCGCGACCGACCGGCGCGGCGACCTGGCCCTGATCGACGCCGGGCGGCGCTTCCCGTCGATTGTCCGCTTCCGCGGGCAGGGGCGCGCGGAGCTTGGCGAGACGACGCTCGTCTTCGGCTTCCCCTACGGCCAGGCGCTCGGGACGGGCATCAACCTGACCAACGGCATCGTCACGGGCACGTCCGGGATCGGGGGCGACCCCTCACGCTTCCAGATGAACGCGGCGGTGCAACCCGGCAACAGCGGCGGTCCGGTGGTGGACGACATGGGGCTGCTGATCGGCGTCGCCGTCGGGCGGCTCAACGATCTTGCCGTGCTGCGCGCGACGGGGGCGCTGCCCCAGGGCATCAACTTCGCGATCCGCGCCGAGGCGGTGGAGCGCTTCCTCCTCGCGCATGGCGTGCAGCCGCAGCGGGGCGAGGGCACGGGCGGCTTCGGCGCGCAGGCGGTTTCGGCCCGCGTGGCGCCGGCCGTTATCCAGGTGATCTGCCGCGGCTGATCGCGGCAGTGTGAATTCCATTCCTCTGCACGTCCCGGTTGCGCTATAAGGCGCGCAGGGGATTGTTCTTTTCAGGGGGAATGGCGGTCATGCAGAGCATGGTCGCGCGCCGGCATCTCGCGCTCGGGGGGGCTGCGGGTCTGGCGCTTCTGCTCAATGGCTGCGGCAGCAGCCGACACGCCGCACGCACGGGCGTGCCGGGCTATGCGGGGGGGAATTCCTCCTGTGTGCCCTATGCGCGCGCGCGCAGCGGGCTCGAACTCCAGGGCGATGCCTGGCAGTGGTGGGAGGCGGCCGATGGCCGCTACAGCAAGTCCCGCCGGCCGCAGACGGGCAGCGTGCTGGTCTTCATGCGCACGGCGCGGAACCGCACCGGGCACCTGGCGGTGGTCTCGCGCGTGGTCTCGCCCCGGGAGATCCGCGTGGACCACGCGAACTGGGCGAGCGGACGGGACCGCGGCCTGGTCGCGCGCGACCAGCCTGTCATGGATGTGTCGGATGGCGGCGACTGGTCGCTGGTGCGGGTCTGGTATCCGCGCGTGAACGATTTCGGGAACTCGAATTACCCGACCTATGGCTTCATCCATGGCGGGCGGCTGGTCGCCGGCGTCTGATACCGGCGGCACAAAGGATTGACCTTTGTGCCCCTCAAACGGCGGGCGCCGTTCGGCGCCTCGGCCCTGCGGGCCGCAGGTCAAACCATCGGCATGCCGGTGTGAGCTTTACGCCGCCGGCCCGGCCGTGCTGAACACGCGCAAAATGCACGCGCCGGAGCACGCCATCCCATGATCATCACGCGCCGCACGACCCTTGCCGCCCTGGCGGGCGGGCTTGCCTTGCCGGGCGTGTCGCGCGCCCAGGGCGCCTGGCCCGACCGACCCGTGCGCGTGATCGTCCCCTTCCCGCCGGGCTCGACGCCCGACATCGCGGCGCGCGCGGTCGCCGCGCATTTTCAAAGTGTCTTCGGCCAACCTTTCGTGGCGGAGAACCGCTCGGGCGCCGGCGGCAACCTCGGCACCGATCTGGTCGCCAAGGCGACGGATGGGCACACGATCGGCGTATCCATCAACGGGCCGCTGACCACGGCGCCGGCGCTGAACGCGAACCTGCCCTACGACCCCCGGCGCGACCTGGCGCCGGTCTCCCTGCTGATGCGCGGCGCGCAGCTGCTGCTGGTGCATCCGGAGGTGCCGGCGCAGAACTTGGCAGAGTTCATCGCCTATGCGCGCGCCAATCCGGGGCGGATGTCCTTCGGCTCGGTCGGCGCCGGCTCGGGCGGGCATCTCGCGATGTCCGACATCATGGCGCGGGCGCATATCGAGCTGGTCCATGTGCCCTATCGCGGCTTTCCGGAGGCGACGCTCGATCTCGTCGCCGGCCGCATCCAGGCGATGGTGGTGATCGCGGCGGGCGTCTTGCCGCAGCTGCGTGAAGGGCGGGTGCGGGCGCTGGCGGTGACCGCCGATGCGCGCATCCCGCAGGCGCCGGACATTCCGACGCTGGCCGAGGCAGGCATGCCGAACGCGGCCTCCTATGCCTGGATCGGGCTGATCGCGCCGGCTTCCATGCCGGCGGATCGCGTGGCCCGGCTGTCGGCCGAGGCGCAGCGTGGCCTGACGGATGCACAGCTGCGGGTGCGGATGGAGGCTGTGGGCTTCGAGGTGGTGGCGAGCGATCCGGCCCAATTCGCGGCCTTCATGGCAGCCGAGAGCGAGCGCTGGGGTGGGATGATCCGGCGGCTGGGCATTCGCGCGGACGGGTGATCGCGATCCGCAGGGGCGCGCGTCAGCAGCGAACAATCCATTTGCGTTCTCAACCGGAATTTGTTCCGCTGCCGCGCAGGAGCGGGGCAGGCCGATGTGCTTCTGTCACTTCACGCGTCGCGGATTCATGGCAACGGCCCTGGCGGCACCGGCAACGCTGCAGGCGTCGTGCGCATCGGTGGAGACCTGGACCGAGCCGGGTTCGCGGTGGCTCGATGTCCATTGCCACGTCTTCAACGGCAGCGACCTACCTATGTACGAGTTCATCACCAGGGTGGTGTTTCGCAAGCAGCCGCTGCCGCTGATCGCGAAGATCGCGATCGCCACGCTGGCGGCCGGGCTCAAGCACGACAGTCCCGATCCCGGAAGTGAATGCCGCGAGCTCGGTGCGACAGATTGCCCGGCTTCGCGCGGATGGCTGGCTTTCGACAGGCTGCGCGTTCAGATGCAACTCCAAGAACGCATCGGCCCGAATCCATCGCGCGAGGAGCCCTCCGACAGTCTTCTATCCGGGCTGCAGCGTGTGCAGCGTCGCAGCCTCGGCACCCCGCGGGACCGACAGGATCTTGCCCTTCTGCCGATGGCCCAGATCGAAGGTCTGGAACAGCGGCAACGGCCGGAGCGCGACCGCGATGGGCTCGCCCTGATGGACGCGGCACTTCGTGCCTATGACATTCGCCGGACCGCGCGGCCGAGCGTTCCGGCCTCCGAGCCGGAGTTGCGCGCGCTGGATGCCCGACTGCGTGCCGAACCACCGCGGAGCGAGGTCGCACGCTACATCGCGTGGGGCAATCTGTTCGGGCAGTCGCGGGCGGATCTCGTGCAGCGTCTCGTCAGGCTGTATCCGGCGCGTGCCGAGGTGGCCCTCGCGCCGTCCATCGTGGATTACGATGCCTGGATCGGCGCACCGGAGACCGCCCCTGCGGCCCAGGCCAAGGTCATGTTTGCCCTGGCACGGAAGTCGGCCCGACAGGGTCGTGCTCCCATCATGCCCTTCATCGCCTTCGACCCCTGGCGGGCGCTGAAGGCCGAGGCGCAGGGGCAGGACCCGCTCGACCTGGTGCGGACAGCGGTGGAGAGAGAGGGCGCGATCGGGGTGAAGCTCTATCCCCCGATGGGCTTCCGCCCGACTGGGAACGCGGATGCGCCCGAACCACCCTTCGATGATGGGTTCCGGGCCTTCATCCGAAGCCGCCCCTGCGGCCGGCCCGGCCTGGCGCCCTGCGGCGAGACGCCGGGCCAGGCGCTCGATCGCGTCATGGCGTCGCTGTTCGCCTGGTGCACCTCGGCCCAGGTTCCGGTGATGGCGCATTGCGCGCCGACCAACAATGCAAGCGATGCCTCCCAGGACTTTTCCAATCCGGGCTTCTGGGAACGCGTATTGCGGGCCAACCGGACCCTGAGGCTGAACTTCGGACACTTCGGCGGCCTCTGGGATGTCCGCGCCGGCACCAACCTGGCATGGATGGAACACATCCTGCGGCTGATCGCGAACGCAGACTATCCGCACGTCTATGCCGACATGTCGTATTGCGAACCCGTCCTCTATGACGATGCAGATCGCCGCGCGGCCCTGCTGGCGCTGCGAGACCTTCTGCGGGGCGCCATGGCGCAGGGCGGCACGCGACTGCGTCGCCGGGTCATGTTCGGAACGGATTGGAGCATGGTGGGACGGGAAGCGAATGCGGGCGGCTATCCCGGCCTCCTGATGACGGCTGTCCAGGACCTCTGGCCCGGAGAGTCGGGCGAGGATTTCCGTTGGCGCAATGCGGCACGGTTCATCGGACTGGAACACGACGGGGAGGCGCGGAAGCGTCTCCTGGCGAGCGTCTGGCGGGGCCTTCCGACCGGCCCGCTCGATCGTTTCATGCCTGCGTCCTGACACGCAATCGGGGCGGCTTCTCTCGAGGCCGCCTGGCCGCCGGAGGGTCCGGATCGGGTCGCGATGGGATGGTGTCGGGTCACCGTAACGCCATCGTTTTCCACCGCGCTGCGGCCGGCTTTTCGGCCCGTTCCCCATCCCTGGTCCGGGATTCCGTCGGTCCCCCGTTGTTCCAGGCGCCCCGGCGCGCCATCTGCCCGTTTGCACCGGGGCCGGGCGCGCGATAGACGTGTCCGCCTCATAGTCACAGGACTGCCCCCAAGGGGCAGAAACACGGGATCGGCGTCGCGATGGGTTCCTTCAGCATCTGGCATTGGCTGGTCGTGCTGCTCGTGATCCTGCTGCTGTTCGGCAGCGGCAAGATCAGCGGGCTGATGGGCGACCTGGCCAAGGGCATCAAGTCCTTCAAGCAGAACATCAAGGAAGACGAGGCCGACGCCTCCATGGCCCCGCCGGCCAGCGGCGCGACGCCGCCCGCGGGCAGCATC
>JAYRQX010000402.1:0-3049 GCA_041910415.1 Acetobacteraceae bacterium
AACGACGGGTCCGGCATGTACCGCGACATCGCCGGGCAATCCGCCTTCGCCTGCGCGCGCCAGGCCGCGGCCGATTTCAACGCCCAGGGCTTTGGCGTCGAGATCATCCATGCCGACCACCAGAACCGCCCCGATGTGGGGTCGAACATCGCCCGCCAATGGATCGACCGCGACGGGGTGGACGTGATCCTCGACGTCACGACCTCCTCGGTCGCGCTCGCGGTCAACGACATCTGCCGCGAGAAGAACAAGATCCACATCAACAGCTCGGCCGCGACGTCGGACCTGACGGGGCCGCGCTGCACGCCCAACACCATCCACTGGACCTACGACACCTACATGCTCGCGAAGTCCACGGGCGGTGCGATGGTGCGCGCGGGCGGCGACACCTGGTTCTTCATCACCGCCGACTACGCCTTCGGCCACGCGCTGGAACGCGACACCGGCAATTTCGTCCGCAACGCCGGCGGGCGCGTGCTGGGGCAGGTCCGCACGCCCTTCCCGGGCACGACCGATTTTTCCGCATTTCTCCTGCAGGCGCAGGCATCGCGTGCCAAGGTCATCGGGCTGGCCAATGCGGGCACGGATTCCACCAACTGCGTCAAGCAGGCCGCCGAGTTCGGCATCACGCGCCGCGGCACCAAGCTCGCCTCGCTGCTGATCTTCCTGAACGACGTGCACGCGCTCGGCCTCGCCACCGCGCAGGGGCTGGTGCTGACCGAGACCTTCTACTGGGACATGAACGACAAGACGCGCGCCTGGACGCAGCGCGTCGTGCCGCATATGGGCGGCAACTACCCCTGCATGACCCATGCGGGCTGCTATTCGGGGGTGCTGCACTACCTCAAGACCGTGCAGGCCATGGGTGGCGCGGCCGCGGCCAAGGCCGATGGCGCGGCGACGGTCGCGCGCATGAAGGGCATCCCGACCGAGGATGATTGCTTTGGCCGCGGCACGATCCGCGCCGATGGCCGGCACCTCGTGCCCGCCTATCTGTTCGAGGTGAAGACCCCCGCGGAAAGCAGCCGGCCCTGGGATTACTACAAGCTGCTGCAGACGACGGCAGCCGAGGAAGCGTTCCGGCCAACCTCCGAAGGCGGCTGCCCGCTGGTGCGGAGCTGACGTCCGGAACCACATGACGGGACAACAGACCATGACAACCTCTCGCCGTTCCATCCTCGCCACCGGCGCCCTGGGCTTCGGCGCCGGCATCGGCGGCGCGCCCATCCGGGCCGCCCGCGCGCAGGCCAACGCCATCAAGATCGGCGTGCTCAACGACCAGTCCGGGCTCTACCGCGACCTCGCGGGTCCGGGCTCGACCGTTTGCGTGCGCCAGGCGATCAGCGAGCTCGGCGACCTCGGCTTCCAGGTCGAGGTCGTGCAGGCCGACCATCAGAACCGCCCTGATGTCGGCGCCAACATCGCGCGCCAGTGGCTGGACCGCGACGGCGTCGATCTGGTGATGGATGTGCCGACCTCCTCGGTGGCGCTCGCCGTCGCCGGCATCGTGCGCGAGAAGAACAAGGTCTACATCAACAGCACCGGCGCCTCGTCCGACCTGACGGGCGCGCAGTGCAGCCCCAACACCATCCACTGGACCTACGATACCTGGATGCTTGCCAACGGCACCGGCGGCGCCATGACGCGCATGGGCGGCGACACCTGGTTCTTCATCACCGCCGACTACGCCTTCGGCCATGCGCTGGAACGCGACACCACCGCCTTCATCCGCGCCAATGGCGGCCGCGTCGTGGGCTCGGTCCGCACGCCCTTCCCGGGGACGACCGATTTCTCCTCCTTCCTCGTGCAGGCGCAGGCGTCGCGCGCCAAGGTCATCGGGCTCGCCAATGCCGGCGGCGACACCATCAACTGCATCAAGCAGGCGGGCGAGTTCGGCATCACGCGGCGCGGCATCAAGCTGGCGGGGCTGCTGGTCTTCATCACGGATATCCATGCGCTTGGCCTCCAGGCGGCGCAGGGGCTGGTGCTGACCGAGAGCTTCTACTGGGACCTGAACGACCGCACCCGTGCACTGACGACCCGCGTGCGACCGAACATGCCGAACAACGCGCCGCCCACCATGGCGCAGGCCGGCTGCTATTCCGGCACGCTCGCCTACCTCAAGGCGGTCAAGGAGATGGGTGTGGCGGCCTCCAAGGCCGACGGCGCCGCGACGGTCGCCAAGATGAAGTCCATGCCGACCGACGACGATGCCTTCGGCCCCGGCGCCATCCGCGCCGATGGCCGCAAGACCCACCCGGTCTATCTGTTCGAGGTGAAGACGCCGGCCGAGAGCCGGGGCGCCTGGGACTACTACAAGACGTTGCAGACCATCCCCGCGGAGCAGGCCTTCCGTCCGCTCGCGGATGGCGGCTGTCCGCTGGTGCGGAGCTGATGCGCGTGTGAGATTGTTTTCGTAACGGCGCAGGCGGGGACAGCAGAAGCCCCGCCCGCCAACAGGGAAGAGGAAGTGTTCGCATGTCTGGAGTGACCCGCCGCTCGCTGCTCACCACCGGTACCGTGGGATTCGGTGCCGGACTTGGCGCGCGGCCCTGGCAATCCGCGAAGGCGCAGGCTGCCAGCACCATCAAGGTGGCGCTGCTCTGCGATTTCTCCGGCACCTATCGCGACGTGACGGGCCCGACCGAGCTCGCCTGCGTGCGGCAGGCGGCCGCCGAGTTCGCCAATCGCGGCTTCACCATCGAGGTGATGTTCGCCGACAACCAGAACCGGCCCGATGTGGGGTCGAACGTGACCCGCACCTGGATCGACCGGGAAGGGGTGGACGCGGTGGTCGATGGCGGCGCCTCCTCGGTCGCGCTCGCGGTCAACGACATCGTCCGCGAGAAGAACAAGGTTTTTCTCAACTCCTCCTCGGCGACCTCGGACCTCACGGGCCGGTCCTGCACGCCGAACACGGTGCACTGGACCTACGACACCTGGATGCTGGCCAAGTCCACGGGCGGTGCCACGGTGCGGGCAGGCGGCGACAGCTGGTTCTTCATCACGGCGGACTACGCCTTCGGCCATGCGCTGGAACGCGACACCG
>JAYRQX010000403.1:0-4441 GCA_041910415.1 Acetobacteraceae bacterium
GCAGCACCTTCTGGTTCACGCTGCCGGTGACCGAAGTTCCGGTATCGGAAAAGATCGGCCTGGTCGGAACCAGGATCATCCTGCTGGCGGCGCCGCGCCCGCAGACCGGGCTGCTCGTCGCGCGGCTCACGCGGCTCGGCGCCGCCGTGCGCAGCGTCACCGCCCTCGCCCAGGCGGCGACCGTCATGTCCGAGCGGCGCGAGGGCGAGCGCCCGGCCCTGATGGTCTGGCCCGACCACCTCGGCGTCGGCTTCGGCGATGTCGTCTCCGCGCTCAGGGCGCTCGATCCGCTGGCCGAGACGCCCGTGATCCTGCTCGGAGACGAGGCCACAACGCCCGGGCTGCCCGACGCGGAGCTGCAGAGGAGCTTCCAGACCATCCTGCCCGGGACGGCCGATGCGGAAGCGCTGCTGGCGGCGCTGATCATCGCGAGCGAAGGCCGGATATCGAGCGAAGGCGACCTCCCCTCCCTGGCCGAGCCGACGCGTCCGCGGCGCCACTTCCGCATCCTGGTCGCCGACGACAACCGCACGAACCAGAAGGTCATCACCAAGATCCTGGAGCGCGCCGGCCACAGGGTGAGCGTGGTGAACAATGGCGAGGAAGCGCTGGACGCGCTGGAGGAGCAGGCCTTCGACATCGTCCTGATGGACCTCAACATGCCGGTCATGGACGGGCTCGAAGCGACCAAGATGTTCCGCTTCACGAGCCTCGGGAAGCCGCGCACGCCCGTCCTCGCCCTCACGGCGGACGCGACGCCCGAGGCGGCGAAACGGGCGCAGGATGCGGACATGGATGGCTGCGTGCTGAAGCCCGTGCAGCCCGCCCATCTGCTCGAGGTGATCGACCGCCTGGTGCCGGAGCAGGCGGCGGAGCCGGAGCCGATCGCCGCGCCCGAGCGCCCGGCGCCGGCGGTGGCGGACATCTCGGCCCATCCGCGCTTCCGGCCCGCCGGCGCCTCGCCCCTCGATGAATCGGCGCTGCAGGAGTTGCGGGAGCTGGGCGGCGAGGAGTTCGTGCGTGAACTCGTGAGCGAGTTCCTGACCGATGCGGAAGGCGTCATCGCCGAACTGGCCGAGGCGCTGGCCATGGGGGACATGGCGGAGTTCCGCAACAAGTCGCATGCGCTGCGATCGAGCGCGGCGAATGTCGGGGCACGGGCGATGTATGAGCTGTGTCGCTTCGCCGAAGGCGCCAAACAGGCGGAGCTTCTCGGCCAGGGTGCCGCGCATGTGGAGCGGCTGCAGGAAGAACTCGAACGTGTGCGGAGCGCACACGGCGCAAGGCGATCGGAAGGCGGCCAGGCGCGCCTCTAACCCGGACATCGGGGGGATTGGAACCGCGGTGCCCTCTGGCAATCCGCGGGCGGCCGGAGCGGGATCTCCGGCCGCCGCTGCGTCCCCCCCGGGACGACAGTCGCGCGGGTCTCGTTACTCCGCGGCCATGGGGAGCGGCGCCGTATTGCCGGCCATGCGGCGTTCCTGCGCAGCGGTCAGGCGGAGCATCTTCTTGATGTCCATCTCGGTGAGGTTCAGCGCGGCCTCGACCCAGATGTCCACGACATCGCGCAGCTCCTCGAGCGTCACCGGGTTCACGCGCCGGCGGGCCTGGAAGATGGCGCGGTGCGCATTGTGCTTGCGGCCGTTCTTGGCGATGTAGTCATGCACCGCCTCCTCGCCCATGCCGTCCTCGGCGAGCACGTCCACGATGCCCATCTGGTGCAGTTCCTCGGCGGTGTAGAGCCGGCCGCTCATGATCATCTGCTCGGCCTTCACCGCGCCGATCCGGCGCGAGAGGAAGCTGTAGGCGCCCATGCCGGGGAAGAGGTTGAACAGGATCTCCGGCAGCCCGAACTTGGCGCTGCGCTCGGCGACGATCACGTCGAAGGCGAGCGCGCATTCGAAGCCGCCGCCCAGCGCATCACCCTGCACGAGCGCGATGGTGACGACCGGCGTGTCGAAGGCGACCGCGTTGTTGTAGACGGCGTCGACGCAGACATGGCCGTAGCGGCGCAGGCTGGAACGGTCCTGGGCGCGGATGCGCTCGGCGAAGTGCGAGAGATCGCCGCCGAGGTTGAAGATGCCGGGGACGCGGGAGCCGAGGACGTAATAGTTGACCGGCTTCTCGTTCTCACCCGCGCGATCGGCGAAGAGGCGACGGATGCCATGCTGCATTTCCGCGATGTCGCGGAGGAGCTCACGGGTGAAGCTCGGCTTGCCGCCCGGACGCATGAACGACCAGAAGGTCCGCTGGCTCGGGTCGAGTTGCACCTCAAGGTTGTCGAAGTGCCAGGATGCGACCTCGACATGCGCAGGGGCGATGTCGTTGTGCAACCCGTCCGTGCTGCGCGTCAGGGCAGCATCGGTACGGAGCATCGCAGCCGGAGTGGTCGTAACGTAGGTCATCTCGATATCTCCCGTTCACTCTCGTGTCGCCCGGGGAGGTTGGGGGGGACGATCTGTCCGCCCGCTTGGGGGGCCCCGGGCATGCGATGACTTTACGATGCTTTATTGTTTCATGTGCATTGGCTTGCATTGCCGACCTGTCGTCCAACGTGCGGGCCGGAAACCGTTCGCGACGCGTGGAGAATGCCGGAGATGGGCAAGCGGGCATCACACGGCCGTGTCTCTGAAACGCGCAAGGCGCCCTGACTCCGGCGCGGCGGCGCGAATCGGCCACGCTCGCGTAACCAGCTCTTATTCCATTGTTTTCCGTTACTTATGAAGAATATCTAAGTGCATGCCGCTTCCTGGAATCACGGAAGAAGGTCCGCTCAGAATTGAGATTCCCTTAAGCAGGGCAAAGAGGCTCCTCTCATCTTCCGATGGTGCATGCTCGACATCCCGTCACAACCGCCTGCACCGCCGCGCATCAGACTCACTCAAATGTGAAATACCATTCCTGAGTCGCAATCCTCTCAATCTTGTGAGGCATGCCATGTTTTCTCTGCTAGTGAGACATTCTGAGTGGGGGAGATGATCTTGGCGTCCCGTCCGCGCAGCGCGACACTGCCGCGACCCAGCGAGGCGCACGACATGGACCTCATCATCCGCGGCGAATGCATCGTCACGCCGCAATCCATCGGACCAGCCGAGATCGGGATCGCCAATGGCCGAATCGTTGCGGTCGCCGCGCCCGGTGTCCTGCCCGCTGCGGCCGGCGTGCGGGTGATCGAAGCCGGGACGCGAATCGTCATGCCGGGCGGGATCGACCCGCACACCCATTGCCTCTGGCCCGTGCCTTCGCCGGATGGCGGAGCGCCGGGGCTCACCATGGGCGCATCGGGCGTCGGGCGCGCCGCGCTGCATGGCGGCACGACGACGATCCTCGATTTCGTGCGCTGGACCCATGGCAGGACGATCGAGGGCGCGATCGCCGAGCGCCAGGCCGAATGGACCGCCGATGGCTGCCCCTGCGACTACGCCTTCCATGTGATGGTCGAGGGCGACCTGCCCCCCGACATCCCCGCCCAGCTCGGCGAGGCGATCGAGGCCGGACATGCCACGACAAAAATCTTCACCACCGACATCACGCCGAGCCGCAAGGGCCGGATGGTGGATTTCGGCGACATCTGGGAGGTGTTCCAGGTGCTGTCGCGGAAGGGCGGCCTCGGCGTCATCCATGCCGAGGACAACGACATCGTCATGCACATGTACGCGAAGCTGTTCCGCGAAGGCCGCGCGGGCTTCGAGAACATGGCGGAGGTGCACAACACGCTGTCGGAGGACCTGTCCTTCCGCCGCGTCATCAAGCTGGCCGAGCATGTGCCGGGCACCGCGCTCTACATGATGCATGTCTCGGCCGGCAACGGCGTGCGCGCGATCCGCGAGGCGCGCGCGAGGGGTCTGCCGATCTATGGCGAGAGCCTGCACCAGTACATGCTCTACACGAGCGAGGACTACAAACGCCCCAACGGCCAGATGTTCCACACCTACCCGTCGCTGAAGTCGCAGGCGGACCAGGACGAGCTCTGGGCCGGCGCCCGGGACGGCTCCATCGCCTGCGTCGCGACGGATGAGCTCTGCTGCTCGCTGACCGTGAAGACGCAGGGAAAGCGGATCGACGACACCACGGGCGGCAATTCCGGCGTGGAGCCACGGGTCGCGCTGATGTTCACGGAAATGGTGGGCAAGCGCGGCTTCACGCTGCGCGCCTTCGTCGATCGCGTTTCCACCAATGCGGCCAGGATCATGGGGCTCTATCCGCGCAAGGGCGCCATCGCGCCGGGCTCGGATGCCGATATCTGCATCCTCGACCCCGCGCTGAAGCGAACCGTGCGGGCCGAGACGCTGCATGAGAGCGACTACACGCCCTGGGAAGGGCGCCAGGTCGATGCCTGGCCCTGGATGACGATCCTGCGCGGCAAGGTGGTGGTCGAGGACGACCGCTGGGTGGGCGATGCGAAAGGCGGCGAATGGCTGCCGCGGCGCATTCCCGACGA
>JAYRQX010000404.1:0-3791 GCA_041910415.1 Acetobacteraceae bacterium
AGGCAGCCAGTTGGTCATGCGGCATCAGATTGACGAACTCGACCTTGTGTAACCCCACGTTACAGTCTTTCGACATGTTTTTGATGGCGATTAACACCGCCGCGCCCTGCGCCATGCCGATGCGCCCTCCGCCATCACCCGGAGTCCGGGGAGTTCTTTCCTGTCGGCATCACGCTATTCTGGGCAGCCAGGGAGGGAAAGCACCATGCGCATCCTCATCGCCGGCGGCGGCATCGGAGGATTGGTCACGGCCTTGTCGCTTCACGCGGCCGGCATCGATTGCGAGGTTTTTGAAGGTGCGGCCGAGATCCGGCCACTGGGCGTCGGCATCAACGTGCTGCCCCATGCCTCGCGCGAACTGATCGAGCTCGGCCTCAAGGACCGTCTGGACGCCAACGCCGTCGCGACGCGCGAGCTCGTCTATGCCAACTGCCACGGCCAGGTGGTGTGGCGGGAGGATCGCGGCCTCGCCGCGGGCTATCGCTGGCCGCAATACTCGATCCACCGCGGCACGCTGCATAGACTGTTGTTCGAGGCCGCACGCGAGCGGCTGGGCGCGGAAGGTGTGCATGTCGCGGCCCGCGTCGATGGCTTCGAGCAGGATGAGGCGGGCGTGACGCTCAGGCTCGCGGACGGCCGCAGCGCGCGCGGCGACCTGCTGGTCGGCGCCGACGGCATCCATTCGACCATTCGCGCGCATTTCCATCCGAATGAAGGACCACCGCGTTGGAATGGCTGCATCCTCTGGCGCGCCACCTCCATCGCGCCGCCCTTCCTGACCGGCGCGACCATGGTGCAGGCCGGGCATCACAATCAGAAATTCGTGACCTACCCGATCGCGGAATTGCCCGACGGAACGCGGCTGACGAACTGGATCGCCGAGCGCCGTTTCGAGCCGGAATACGTCTGGCCACGCGAGGATTGGAACCGGCCGGGGCGGATCGAGGACATCCTGCCGCATTTCGAAAGCTGGGATTTCGGATGGCTCGACGTCCCGGGCCTGATCCGCACCACGGACGCCGTCTACGAATTCCCCATGGTGGACCGCGACCCGCTCGGGACCTGGAATCATGGTCGTGTGACGCTGCTCGGCGATGCCGCGCACCCCATGTATCCCATCGGCAGCAACGGCGCGTCCCAGGGCATCCTGGATGCACGCACCTTCGCCCACCGGTTGGCGACCGAAGCCGACTGGCGCGCGGCGCTCGCCGCCTACGACACCGCGCGGCGGCCCGCGACGGCAGCGCTGATCGCGGCGACACGCGGCCTGGGGCCCGACCTGGTGTTGGAACGCGCGCATGAACGCGCGCCAGACGGCTTCGACGATATCGAGACCGTCCTGCCCTATGCGGAGCGGCAGGAGATCGCGGCCCACTTCAAGCGGCTGGCAGGCTTCGACCCGGCCGTGCTGAACGCACGGCCGAGCCTGAACGTGACGCGCGCCGCCTAGCGGATCGGCGGTGCGTACATGATGCCGCCCCGTGTCCACAGGTTGTTCACGCCGCGCGGCAGGCCGATGGGCGATCCGCTGCCGAGGTTCCGCTCGAACATCTCGCCGTAATTCCCAACGGCCTTGATGGCGTTGTAGGCCCAGCGGCGATCCAGGCCCATCAGCGGGCCATGGTCGCCGGAGACGCCCAGCAGCCGCCGGATATTCGGGTTCTGGCTGTTCAGCATCTGGTCGACATTCGCCTGGGTGACTCCGAGTTCCTCCGCCTCGATCAGCGCGAAGATCGTCCAGCGGACGATATCGAACCACTGGTCGTCGCCGTGGCGCACGGCCGGCGCCAGCGGCTCCTTGCTGATGATGTCGGGCAGGATGACGTGCTCGGACGGATCGCGGAGCGCGGTGCGGATGCCGGCCAGCTGCGACGCGTCCGTGGTGAAGGCGTCGCACCGCCCGGCCTGGTAGGCGAGCCGCGTCTCCTCGTTCTGATCGAAGACCAGCGGGCGGATCTCGATGTTGTTGGCGCGCGACCAGTCGGCCAGGTTGAGCTCATTCGTCGTGCCCGACGTGACGCAGATCGTGGCGCCGGCGAGTTCGGACGCACGGCTGACATTGGCGGAGCGGCGAACCATGAAGCCCTGCCCGTCGTAGAAGTTCACCGCCGTGAAGTTCAGGCCGTTTGCCGTATCGCGCGTGTGCGACCAGGTCGTGGTGCGGGACAGCACGTCCACCTGGCCGGACTGCAGCGCTGGCAGACGCGCCTGGGACGACAGCACCACCCAGCGCACCTTGTTGGGGTCGCCCAGCACGGCGGCGGCGATGGCGCGGCAGGTATCGGCATCGAGACCGCGATAGACGCTCTGGCTGTCGAGGATGCCGAAGCCAGGCGCGCCGGGATGGGCGCCGCAGACCAATGCGTCGCGCGCGCGCACCGCCTGCAGGGTCGGCCCTGGCTGGACCGGCTGCGCCCATGCCGGCGCGGCGAAAAGCAGGCCGAGAAGGCCCAGGATGGCGCGTGACATTGGTTTCTACTCCCGGTTCAGGCGGAAGCTGTCCGCCTGGAGTCGAGATGCTGCCAGCCGGCGATGGCGATGAGCAAGCCCACGGATGCGAGCAGCCGGCCCCAATCCGGAAAGACATGCGCGAAGGCGGCGCCCAGGCCGACCACCGCCATGGCCATCCGCAGCAACGGCCCCACCGGCCGCAGCAGGTATCCGGCATAGGCCGCGGTGATCAGCGTCAGCGCCGCGACCTGCACCCCGGTCGCCATGACAATCTCGCCGACCCCGCCGCGCATCATGATCGCGGGGTCGTAGATGAAGGCGAATCCCACCGTGAACCCTGCGATACCGAAGCGCGTCGCATGCACGCTCGACATGGTCGGACTGGCCTTGGCGATCGCCGCGGCGGCGAAGGCCGCGGCGGCCACGGGCGGCGTCGCGTCCGCGATGACCGCGAAGTAGAAGATGAACAGGTGCGCCTGCATCATGTCCACGCCGAGCGACCGGCCGAGTTCGAGCACCTGCGGCACGCCGATGGCGGCGGCGATGATGTAGGAGGGCGTGGTCGGCACGCCGAGGCCGAGCACCAGCACGGTGATGCAGAGCAGCACCAGCAGCAGGCCGAGATTGCCGCCCGCCAGTTCCTTGATGATGCCGCCGAAGGCCACGACCATGCCGGTCGCCGTCAGCACCGAGACCACGACGCCCGAGGCGGCGATGGAGACGGCGAGCGGCGCCATGGTCAGCCCCGCATTCGTGAGGCTTTCGAGCACCTGCTTCCAGCCCATGCGCGTGCGCTCACGCAGCAGGGAGACCGCCACCATGGCAAGTGTCGAGCAGAAGGCGGCGAAATTGCCGCTCCACCGCTCGGTCATCAGCCAGACCAGCAGCGCGACCGGCAGCACCAGATGCGCATCCGCCAGCACCTCCCGCCAGGCGGGGATGTCCATGACGGCCATCGGCGTCATGCCGGCGCGCTTGGCCTCGAAATGCACTGCCACGAGGATGGCGAAGTAGTAGAGCGCGGCGCCGATCGTGGCCGCGACCAGGATGTCGCCGTAGGGGATGTTCGTGATCTCGGCCATCACGAAGGCGGCCGCGCCCATCACCGGCGGCATCAGCGCGCCGCCGACCGAGGCTGCGCTCTCGATCCCCGCCGCGACCGTGGGCCGGTAGCCGATGCGGACCATCAGCGGGATGGTCATCGCCCCCGTCGTGATGACGTTGGAGACGGAGGAGCCGCTCATCGTGCCGAACAGGCCGGAGGTGATCACCGCCACCTTGGCCGGCCCGCCGGTGTAGCGGCCCGCCACGGCCGCGCCGAAACTGGAGAACAGCCGCCC
>JAYRQX010000405.1:0-4395 GCA_041910415.1 Acetobacteraceae bacterium
AGCGCAGATAGTCCATCCACGTCAGCGTCGGGATCTTTCCCAGTTCCTCCCACCCCGTCGCGCCGTGCTGCGCCTCGTACCAGCTCCGGAATGTCAGCGCGGGAAGGCCGAGCGCGGGACCCGCCAGTTGCTTCGGGCTGCGCAGCGTCAGCATGCGCGCATACGTCGCCCAGGGGCCTTCCTGTCCTTCCGGCGCCGGGTCGAACAGGCGCACACGCCCGATGCCCTCCCGCCGCAGCGCGAAGCCTGCCGCCAGGCCCGCCATGCCCGCACCCAGGATCGCGACATCCAGCGCCGGCGCGCCGTTCGGCGCCGCGGTCGGCGGCACCCAGTCGGCGGCGGGCTCCTGCAGATGGTCCAGCCCTTGGCGAAGGCGATGTTCCAGCGCGGCCAGTCCCTGGGCGACGGTATCGGTCATGCAGCAATCCCTAGCCCCGTTGCGAAGGAGAGGTCAGCCCTGTAGTTGGCCCGCTGCATCCCCGTCCAGGACACCCCGATGGCTTCCTTCGACACCGTCTCCGCCCTGCTGCGCGTCGGCGCCGCTGCCGCGCCTGCGATCCGCGCGCCGGAACGCCCGACGCTCAGCTATGCCGCGCTGCGCGCCCTGGCCGACCGGACCGTGGCGACGCTGAACGGCATCGGCATCGGCCGCGGCGACCGCGTCGGCATCGTGCTGCCGAACGGGCCGGAGATGGCGGCCGCCTTCATTGCCATCGCCGCCGGCGCCACCACCGCGCCGCTGAACCCCGCCTACAAGGACGAGGAGTTCGAGTTCTACCTGACCGACCTCAAGGCGAAGGCGCTGATCGTGCTGCAGGGCATGGACAGCCCCGCCCGCGCCGTCGCCGCGCGCCTCGGCGTGCCGGTGGTGGAGCTGGTGCCCGGCGAAGCCGCCGGCGATTTTTCCCTGCATGGCGGCGCCGCTGGCGCCGCGACTCAGCCCGGCGAAGCGGGTGCCGACGACGTGGCGCTCGTGCTGCACACCTCCGGCACCACGGCCCGTCCAAAGATCGTGCCGCTGACGCATGGCAACGTCACGGCGTCCGCGGCCAACATCGCGGCGACGCTGTCGCTGACGCCGGGCGATGCCTGCCTCAACGTCATGCCGCTGTTCCATATCCACGGGCTCATCGCGGCGACGCTCTCCTCGCTCGCCGCGGGCGCCGCGGTGATCTGCACGCCGGGCTTCAACGCGCTGAAATTCTTCGCCTGGCTCGATGCCGAGCGGCCGAGCTGGTACACGGCCGTGCCGACCATGCACCAGACCATCCTGGCGCGCGCCGAGCGCAACAGGGAGATCATCGCCCGCGCGCCGCTGCGCTTCCTGCGCTCCTCCTCGGCATCCCTGCCGGCCCAGGCGATGAAGGATCTGGCAGAAACCTTCGGCGCGCCGGTCATCGAGGCCTATGGCATGACCGAGGCAAGCCACCAGATGTGCTCGAACCCGCTGCCTCCGCGCGCCCAGAAGCCCGGCCTGGTCGGGCTCGCCGCGGGGCCGGAAGTCGCCATCATGGACGATGACGGCACCCTCCTGCCCCGGGGCGAGATCGGCGAGGTCGTGATCCGCGGCCCGAACGTGACGAAGGGCTACGAGGCCAATCCGGAGGCGAATGCGAAGGCCTTCACGAATGGCTGGTTCCGCACCGGCGACCAGGGGATGTTCGACGGCGACGGCTACCTGATGCTGACCGGCCGGCTGAAGGAGCTGATCAAGCGCGGCGGCGAACAGGTCTCGCCGCTCGAGGTGGATGGCGTGCTCTCCGAGCATCCCGCGGTCGCGCAGGCGCTGACCTTCTCCATCCCCCACGCCATGCTGGGCGAGGAGGTGGGCGCCGCGGTCGTGCTGCGCGAGGGCGTGGCATGCTCCGAGCGCGAGCTCCGCGACCACGCCGCGAAGACGCTCGCCGACTTCAAGGTGCCCAGGAAGATCGTGTTCCTGCCGGAGATCCCGAAGGGGGCCACCGGCAAGCTCCAGCGCATCGGCCTCGCGGACAAGCTCGGCCTCAAGCTGTGACGGTCCGGGCCGTCACCGCGCAGCTGCGGACGACGGACCTGGAAGGCTCGATCGCCTTCTGGACGCAGGCGGTCGGGCTCGAACTCGCGTTCCTCTACAGCGACTTCTATGCGGGCATCCGGGCGGGCGCGGGCATCTTTCACCTCAAGCATGTGGACACGCCCGATCCCTCCATCGCCTATGTCGAGGCCGGGCGGCATCTCCACCTCTACCTCGACGTCGATGATGCGAAGGCCATGGTGGCGGCGCTGGAGGCTAGGGGCATCCGGCCGATGATCCCGCTGCACGAGACCGACTGGGGCACGCTGGAGTTCGCCATCTTCGACGACCAGGGCCACACGATCTATTTCGGGGAAACCCTCGGCGCCTGATGCGCGGCGCGGATCAGTTCCGCGGGGACAGGCGGATCCAGGGCACCACATCGCTGTGGAAGAGGTTGCGCCCGCGCCGCGACCAGAGCGGCGGCGCATGGTCGCCCACGATGAGGATCTCGGACGGGTGCATGCGCGGGTCGAGCGCCAGCCGCGCCACGGATTCCAGCACGTCGAGCCACATCTCCGTCATGTAGCAGACCTCGCGATGGCCGAAGGCGCCGCCGTCGCGGGCGCAGCCGAAGCGCGGCGTGCCCTCGCCCGGGCGGACCGGGACATGCGTGTTGAGCGTGAGCCAGTAGATCAGCCGGCCCGACCCGCGCTCGCCCGCGAGATCCGGAATCCGCGAGACGATCCGGCGGTCGCAGGGCCCGACGAACACGCTGCCGCAGCGCTCGCGGATGTCGCGGCCGAGATCCTCCCCGAAGGCGGCCTCGCGGAAGCCGATCAGCGGATACCAGTCCGTGCGCTCAAACATATGGCTGTTGAAGCCGTGGAAGGCGAAGCTGTCCCGCCCCTGCTCCCGCAGGCGCATCGGCAGGCAGTCTGCGGCGGTCGCGGCCGTCAGGGCATCGAAATGCTCGCGGGTGGCACAGAGTTCCCGCAATTCCCCCGCGGTGGTCGCCCCATGGAAGGGCACGGTGCCGTGGGTGACGTCATAGGCGTCGCGGATCGCCCGGCTTTCGAAGGGCGCGAGCAGGATCTGGCGCTGCCGCGCCTCGTTGAAGTCGCCGAGGGCCTCGACCACCACGATCATGGCGTCGGGGCGCGCCGGCCCGAGGACGGCGGCGCGGAAGCCGGACCGCTCGGTTGCCGATTCGACGGTGCGCGCCGGCAGTTCCGCCAGCGCCCTGTCATAGTTCGGAATTCGCGTGATCCAGAAATCGGCACCGACCAGGAGCAGGACCGCGGTCGCCGGCACCGCGTAATTGGCGCGCCGGAGTTCCGGCTGGAACCGCGAGAGCAGCGCGAGGCTCGCCACCGCCGCCGCCGCCAGGGCGGCGCCCAGGCCCGCATAGAGCGGCGAGGCGAAGAGCCGGACATCCGAGGCGTATTGGACGCTCCTGAAGATCTCGAACGGGCTCAGCCGGAACAGGCTGGACACGGTCCAGACGATGTCCCCCGCGAGGACCAGGGCATAGGCGGCACTCAGCCAGGCCAATCCCCGATAGCGGGCGAGAATGAGAAGGAACGCATAGGCGAGGATGGCGGGGGACCGGGGCGGAACGCCGATATCCGCGAGCATGCCGACGATGAACACCGCGTTCGGCACCAGGACGCCCGCGAGCACCGCAATCATTTCGGGGTGGCGGGACCAGGCATCCCAACCTCTGGTAGTGCCGTCCTGGCGACCCGACGTGCACGACATGGGGCTACACGTTCCCGGTGTTTCGGAAGTCCTTCAACTCACTAAAGGTGAGCGGTCGCGCATTATACACAATCCTGTGACCAACGCCAGTTGCAACGCAGGCACCCCCTGCCCTAGGAACCCGCTCCATGAAGCTCTGCATCTTCGGCGCCGGCGCGATCGGCGGATTGATGGCCGCGAAGCTGGCTGCCAGGGGCGACGTGGACGTCACCGTCATCGCGCGCGGCCCGCACCTCGCCGCCATGCGCGCGCACGGCCTCAGGCTCATCAGCGATGGGCAGGAGAGCGTCGTCCATCCGCGCTGCGTCGCCTCCGCCGATGAAGCCGGGCCGCAGGACTATGTCGTCATCACCCTGAAGGCCCATTCGCTCCCCTCGGCCGCGAAGCAGATGCAGCCCCTGATCGGGCCGGACACCACCATCGTCTCGGCCGTGAACGGCATCCCCTGGTGGTATTTCCACGGCCTGGCCGGCCCCTTCGCCGGGCGCCGCGTGGAATCGGTGGACCCCGGCGGCAGCGTCTCCGCGCTTCTGCCGCCCGAACGCGCCATCGGCTGCATCATCTATCCGGCGGCCGAGGTCACCGAGCCCGGCGTCATCACCCATACCTATGGCGACCGCTTCTCGCTCGGCGAACCCGAC